>DATJAL010000035.1 GCA_035516255.1 Chitinivibrionales bacterium
CCATACAGAACTGAATCCATTTTCTCTCAAAGATGCAATAGAACGAAAACTCAAAGCCATTTTCAAACAAGTCTTGGTTACCTCATTTGTGAGACGACGACTTTGAGCCTTCGGTTACCTTTTTAAATGAGCCGATACGTGAAAGGGCAACAAGCGACAAAGTAAAAAACGATTTTTAAACGATCGACGGGAAATTGCTTCATCGTTTACACGCGGACCGGGATTCTTTTCATCCTTTGAAACATTCTTCTATAAATTCTTCAACCATCTTCCCCGTCTTTGCTCCCGCCTCAACCTCTCTTCCTTTTACTTGATGCCTGAACCACGTCACCTGCCGCTTCGCATAGTTCCTCGTGTTCCGCTTTATTTTTTCAATGGCCTGCTCAAGCGTTGCCTTTTTTTCCTCTACGTCAAACAGCTCCCTGTATCCCACGCAAAACATACCGGGCGAGTTTTTGTCGTACCCCTGGCCGCGCAGCGACATGAATTCCTTCCAAAGCCCCGTTTTTATCATGCCGTCAACGCGGCTGTCGATGCGCGCATACAGTTCCTCGCGCGGCCGGGTCAGCACCATGACATAAAATTCAAAATCATCCGGCGGCGCGGTGCGTTTTTTGAGTTCGGAAAATGGAACGCCGGTACTGTGATACACCTCGAGCGCGCGGATATTTCTTTTGATATTCGACGCATGGCTCTGCGACGCGGTGAGCGGATCAACTTTCGCGAGCTCGGCAAACACGACTTCAGCTCCCGACTCTTCAGCTATTTTCCGGTACTGCCCGCGCAGATCCTTGTCTTCCTCGACCTGCGGACCGATCCCCTGGCTCAGGCACTGGAAATACAGCCCGCTTCCCCCGCACACGAGCACGCGCCTGCCCGCCGCCGCCTGCTCGCGGATGACCGCGGACGCGTCCCGGGCGTAATTGAATGCCGAATATTTTTTATCGGGATCAATGATGTCGATCAACCAATGGCGCACCCGCGACGATTCCTCAGGCGACGGTTTTGCCGTGCCGATGTCCATTTTTCTGTATATTTGGCGCGAATCGCACGACACGATGCCGCAGCCGAGGCTCTCGCACGCGTAAAGCGCGGCATCGGACTTTCCCGAGGACGTGGGGCCGAGCAGCACCGGGACCTTTATTTTTTCCTTCGCGCCCAAGTTGACTCGCCTCTTCAGCAATGGGTATTTTTACCTACAATCCGGGAGACAGCCATTACCAAAAAACCTTCCTTTTTCCGCAGCCAATTCTTCAGCTCCGCTGGTATTTTCATTGCCGTTTTTGCCCTGTGCCTCGCCGTGGTCATTGTAAAGCGCCGCAGTTTTTCAGGGTTGCTGCACAAGGGCCGGGCCATGGTCGCCGCAGCGGAAACCAAAATGAAAAATACAACGGGCGCCGGCAGCGGTTCCCTGGAATCCGTTTTGCGGAAACAGCTTGGCGAGCTTGAAGTGCGCCCCTCAGACATCATGGTCAAAACGCTGCCGAACCGTTCCGTGATCCTGCAGGCCGCGGTTCCCAGGGGTAAACCCGCGGAATGGATCGTGTCACAGCTCGCCGCTTCGGTGGAAGGCACGCCTTACACTCTCGCCGACTGCGTGTTTGACGAAAAAAAGCAGTCGTACACCATGCAATTCGCCTCGTCGTCGAAAAACGACCCGCCCTTGACGCTGGTGGTGCTCAATTCGGACCGTTATTCCAGCGCGACCGCGCTCATGGCCGTAATCGTTGAAAACCTGGAAAACGCCGAATACCAGACCGCGGCGGCGCTGCTTTCGTTTCCGGAACCGTTTTCGGTGTCCATTGCGCCGGTCGGCAAGAAAGCTTCTCTTATGGCGCAGCTTGCCGGCCAATATAAAAAGGAGGTCATCATCCGTTTGCCGCTCGAGCCGGCAGCGACGGTGCCGCCGGAGTTCGAAAACACGACGATCATGGTTCACTTTACTCGGGAGAAAATCCACCCGATCATTGCCGGCGCGCTGCGGCTCATCCCGGATGCAAAGGGGTTTTCCAACCTCTGGGGCTCGCGCGGCCTCGAGGATTCGCGGCTCATGGCGATCGTGCTTGACGAGATGAAAAAACAGCACGGATATTTCATCGAGGCGCCGGCGGCCAAAAATTCGGTCGCGGCTTCGGCCGCCGCGTCCGCCGGTCTGCCCTACGCCGAAATGGCCGGCCAGCTCGAGAAGACCGCTCCGGCCGAGCTTATCGCAGAAATCAAGCGTTGGGCCGCTGTCGCGCAGGTGAAGGGTACGATTGCCGTTCGCGCGAAGGCGGGCAGGCAGCTTGCCGATGCGCTCAAGACGTCCCTTCCGTTTCTCAGGCAGAACGGCATCCGGCTCGTCTATGTTTCCGAGATAGTCAAGCGCGCGGGCGATTGAGCGCCATGAATGCCCTGATTTTGAGCGGGGAAAAAGATTTCTCATTCAACAACCATTTTGTAGTACCTACTTAAAAACGCAATTAATTATTCTTGTATAAGAAAAGGAGAAACCCCATGGCCACCCTCGGCGTGAATCTCGACCACATCGCCACCCTGCGGCAGGCGCGCGGCGGCAAGGAGCCCGACCCGGTGCAGGCCTCGGTGATCGCGGAACTAGCGGGCGCGCACGGCATCACCGTGCACCTTCGTGAGGACCGGCGCCACGTCCAGGACCGAGACGTGTACCTGCTCAAACAGACCGTTGCCACCCGGCTCAACCTCGAAATGGCCGCCACGCCCGAGATCGTCAAGATCGCCATTGACGTCCTTCCTTTCATGGTGACGCTGGTGCCCGAAAAGCGCGAGGAGCGCACTACCGAAAGCGGCCTGCGCCTCAACGGCAAGGAGCGCGACCTCGAAAAGACCATCGAGTCGTTCCACAACAACACCATCCTCGTGAGCCTTTTCATCGATCCCGACATCGCGCAGGTCAAGGCCGCAAAGCGCACGGGCGCGTCGCATGTCGAGCTGCACACCGGCTATTATGCCAACGCAAAAGGCCAGGCGTCGTTCGACGAGCTCGAGCGCCTGCGCGACGCCGCGCTCGCGGCGCGCAAGCTCGGCCTCCACGTCAACGCGGGCCACGGCCTCAATTACCACAACGTGGCGCCGGTGGCCGGCATTGACGGAATGGAAGAGCTCAACATCGGGCACAGCATCATTTCACGCGCGGTGCTGGTGGGGCTCGATGAAGCGGTGAGGGAAATGATAGCGTTGATTGGATAAATAGTTCGTTATAAAAAAATAGCCGGGCCTTCCGTAATTAATTTTTCCATTCTGGCAATGGAATAATGGTTGCTTACCCGACTGTCAGAAGCGTATCTTTTCTTTAACTATTCAAATTCCACTATTGGCCCGGTTAAACGATCCGGGCGTCTCATCATCAATTCTTTTCAGATCTAATTGTAATTTTAGTTTGTCAAAGAAGAATAAAGTTTTTCAGGGAATAACCCCGCCATGAAAAAAGCCTTTATGCTTTATTTATTATCCGCTTTTTGCGGTTTTGCACAGGAGCCCTCCGATTATTATAATAAACCCGTTCAGGAACTTCGCGAAAAAACCGGAATCTGCTGGGACACTGCGATCGCGCACAATGCCGGATACCGGCAATGCAACCAGGAACTTTTACAGTGGGCGGACAGAAACAGGGACAAGTACGGTTTTTTATCGGTTGCCTTTAAAGATTCTGGCGTCGTCCAGATAACCCTGCTTGCCGATTGCAGGACCCTGAGAAGCGGAAGCGTCACCGAGTATTTCATGGTCCTGACCTCGCGCTCGAATTCGCTGAAAATCGCATTTGAAAACATTCGCTCGCACGCCAAAGACTGCCAGGCGGGCTTCCGGAATTCTCTCAAGACCGAACTCGCGCATCTCGTTTCTGCCCTTCCCGATTCAATAACATGGAGCGGCAAGCTCGGGTACCCCAGCCGCGGGCTGGGATATACCGGCTTTACAGATGAGCCTGCCAAAAAAATTTCCGCGACCGACAGCATTTTCGCAGCGATCAAGGCCGATTCCGCCCGGTTGGCCGATTCCATTGCGCGCATGTTTTCGAGAGCCGATTCAATCGTCCGGGCTGATTCACCAGCCCATTCAAAAATTGAGGCTGCGCCTGTCGACACCCTCGCCTTGCAGAGAGAGGTCGACAGCATTGTCGCGGTCGTGGGCGCAGACAGCAGCGACATCGAACACCGGGACCAGGTGATATTCAAATACCAGCCGATTCTCCAGGATAATGATAAAACCGTCGGCGCGAAGCTGGAATGCCTGCAGGATCTGCTCGCGCGCAAAAAACGCAAAACGGCCGCTGTCGTGGAATACCTGAGGGCACTGCAGAAATTATGCCTTGACAAGCAGAGTTTTTATTACACCGTGCGCAAGACCATCGCTGCGGAAGAGAAGGCGGAAAATATGCGGAATTTCAAGAAGGCGCAGGAGAACGGCACAAAGGTGCAGGCGATGCTCGACAAGCTGTCGCAATAAGGAAATTATTCCTGGCATCTGGACCGCTGATCTTACTTGTCAATTACTTGAATACCTCACCGAAACCCCGTACACCCCGCTCGTGGAACCCGTGCCGCCGGTCACGAAGAAATATCGGACGGCGTCCATGGGAGGCACCGCGAGCTTCGCGTTCAAGGCGCCGCCGGAATTGTCGTCCGACGCTGTCACGCTGTCGCCGTTCGCCGATTGAAGGCAGATCTTCGTGTCGGCGTTGCCCACGGTTCGGATGATATAATTGTCAGAAGAGAACGACGTGAAATAAAACCAGTCGGTGTCGCCCGGCGTAAGGGTGCGGATGGTGAAGAATTCCGCGTCTCCTGTCATAATGGGATATAGTTGCTGCGGACTGGTTTTTGAGTCGGGTTCTTGGCTGTCGATGGAATTGCCGTAAACGGTTTGAAACGGTTTCAAAGTGAGGCAGTACGTTCCTGAATCATATGAATAGGTCGCGGAAATCCGAACGTATGCTGTGTCGGTCGTATCGCTTATCCAAACGACCGGGCGGAAATCATTGTACGTTCTTCCTGAACCGGTGGTGACAAGGGAGAAAGTTCCGGCCTTGATAACGGTGTATTGTAAGTCAACTTGTTCATACAGCGCGAGGACATACGTGGAGTCCTTTTTCGCCGGAATCGCGTACCAGTTCGTCCCGCCAGGTCCGACAAATTCCTGCCCTATGCTGTCGCCGATGTCAAGCAGCCGCAGGTTTGGCATTTTTAGCGGATAATCGCCGGGATTGAGGTCCGGTTTTAGGAACGCGGTCCAGGGCATGAAATAGTCGGAACAGGTGCATGCGCCGAAAAACACGCAAAGAATCAGGGTGCGAAACATGGTTTTGTTCATGGTGATTCCTTCTGTCCCGGACTACTCGACGGTCCGCCATGAATCGGATTCTTCAGGAACAATACCTGCAGGTTAAAACCGATCCAATAGCTGGCGCTGGCGGGTTCCCAGAACGACATCTTTTCCGCAGGCTCGCCGTAAACGCTCGCCGTGGCGGTATCGGTGTTGCTTTTTCCGAAACCGTACAGCATCGCGTATGGCCCGAATTTGAGCGATATGCTGCTGCCGAGACGGGTCTGCATATACAGGTCCAGACGGAATGATGCCTTGCTGCCCAAGGTGACCGCCGGGTAATTATAGCTGACGTCGGAACCGGTCACGTCTTCGGTGATCTGCATCTGGCCGAAGAACATCAGGTCAACGCGCGGTTCGATGCCCAGCAGCCACCGGCCCGAAAGCGGTTTTGTGATAACGGCGCCGATGGGAACGCTAAACCAGTAATAGGTTTCGGACATGGTCGTTCCGGGCGGCACATAGGCCTGCTCGCTGTAAAGAACCATGTCGCGGTACCACAGCTTGGCGTCCAGCCCGGAATAAACGGCCGTCGGCCATGATGCATTTGTAAAGACATAGCCTATGTCGCAACCGCCCATGAGGAAAATATTGTCCTTCTGGTCCTTGTGTGGAACGAACTCGATTCCCACGGGAACGCCCGCGCTGTCCAAAACGCCGCCCTGCTCGGAGCCGTCGTAAGTGTTGCCCATGCCGACGAGCAGCGCCACTCTGGGACGGATGAGCAGGTGCGGCCCGGGCAAATAACGGGTTATGCCGAAATTGACCCCAAGCATACCGCCGTATTCGGAGCTCTTGGGCTCGCCCGAAATTTTTGGGGACCGAAGATACTGGTCGCGGAACTGCTGCACCAGCGGATCGATCTCGATATGCTCGTTATAATAGAAATAGCTCGCCTGAGGCCCGACCGCGATGGTCTTTCCGTAATTGAAAAGCGAAAACCGCGGAAAGGTCTGCTCCTCGGGTTGCGTTTTCGGCGCGATGACGGGTGGAACGGTGTCCCGATTATTCCCAACCTCCTCTATTGCCGGTTCTTTCTCCCGCAACGGTTTCTGTGCCGGCAGGGTGTTTACCGGTGCGCTTTTCTTTATGATTATCGTATCACCCTGCTCGGTGATCCCGCTTTGCTCTTGAGCCGCAGGCGGGCTCATTTCTGCTGATCCAGAAATAAAAAGCATCAAAATGGCACTCATGAAACTCGTGTGCGTCCGGGTGTATGATTGCATTTCAAGGCACCCCTTTTATCCTGCGCGGCTGTAAAGCGTCAGTGTCCAATGCCGACGGTTTTTAATCCAGATATTAAGAATATGATGATTGCGCTTGAAAAACAATGGGGAATGCGGGAAAAATGTCTCCTGAAGCAATTACCGTTTCTCAGCAAACAATTTCATAGGAAATGCGCCACGGCATTTACAAGATGATAAAAATCGAAAACGGCCCGACACATCACTGGTATTGCAGCGCAGTCTGTCTTTTTATCTCCTTGACGCGGTGCGCGGCCTTTTCGACATTCGACATGGTAACGCTGTCCGGATGCAGCTTATACGCTGTCTTCAGTTCACGCAGGCCTTGGTCGCAGCGTCCGATCTCGAGGTAATACAGTCCGAGATTGGTATGCGCCTCATAATGATCCGCATCGTCGATATGCAGGTCGATGGCGGCATTAAATTCCCGTGCCGCCTCCTCGCGCATTCCCTTTCCATACAGCAGCGCGCCGAGGTTGTTGTGCGCGTGGTAATCCTTGGGATTGTACTTGAGCGCGAGACGGTAGGCCGGTATCGCCCGGTCGAAATCACCGCACTGGTGAAAGATGTTGGCGATCCGGTAATACGAATAGGCGTCCAGGTAGTCCTCCCGGATTTTCACCAGCGCTCCGGGGTCGTTGTTCACGAATTCGGGAATGTTCGCGGCGCGGTCATCGCCCGTAAAATGATCGAGAACGACGGGCGGCGCGCTGTTCCCATTTTCATCGATGTGCGCAAGAAAAAGCTGGGTATAGGGGCCGTTCACCTTCGACGAGAAGACCAGCCAGCGCCCGTTGGGCGAAAAACTGTGCCACGAATTCATGCGGGCCGTGTTGCACGCGAGCTCCCGCGCCTCGCCCCCCTGCGCGGGCATGATGTACAGCTTGCTGTCCGGCTGGAGCAGCATGTAATTGGCAGCTTTACAAAAGACAATCCACTTGCCGTCAGGCGAGTATTTCGCGAAATAGTTGCTCATGCCGTTGTTCGATGCTCCCGCGAGGGGCTGGGGCGCCCCTCCCCTGCCGCCGTTGAACGGGATCCGGTACAGATCGTACTTGTAGGAACTGCCGTCGTGGGCGATGAAGGATTCCGCCAAGGGCCCGCCCACAAGCGCCGTGTGCAGCTTGCGGATCGCCTCGATGTCGTACGCCTTGCTCCGGGGATACACGAGATAATTGCCGTCCGGGCTCCAGGTGGCGTTGGTCTGCACGAAGCGCCGGTCGTCCGCGCCGGGAAGTGCCGTGAAGGTTTTGGTCTGCCGGTCGTAAATCGCAATGATCCCCTTGATAAGGAAAAACAACTGCGAGAACATGAGGTCGGGGCGGTAGACCGCGAGCGCCTGGTCCTTGACCGTCCCGGCCACATATCGGCCATCCGGTGAAACCTGGCAAAGGAGGCCGAAGGTAGGGTCCTTTTCTTCCTTTTTATATGAAGCCCAGCTGATGATTTTTGTTCTGTCAAGCAGAATGTCCTGCGCGACGGGCATGACCGCGTAGGCGCCCTTGTCGTTGCCGGAATCAACCTCCAGGCCGATGGTTGCGCCGTCCTTTGAAAACGAATGGCAATTGCCGCACACGGGCAGCTTCCGGAGCACGACGCGTGGCGGGTCATCGGAAGAGGCCGAGCCGAACCGCCATTGGATGTTCGTGGGGTCCTTCACCGCTTCCTCAAAGGGCAAATTGACTTCGCGGTAGAAAATGGGCGCAGCCACCGCGTCCTTTGAGGTCCCGAACTCGAAGGTACCCTCCGACACGATTGTTCGCGGTCTCTCGTCTGAAAAGCCGCGTATCATGACGCTGGCTTTCTTTTCCATGGACCGCTTTTTAATTGTTTCCCAAGCTTCTTTTGAAGGCCGCCACTGTTTCGCATCGGCACGGTAGGACAACGGCCTCCCGCCGTCTTGGAACTCCATTGTAATTTTCCAGAAGCCCACGTTCAGGTTGATGTCCCGCCATTTAAACGTCGGCGCGACGATGTCGGCGGGAAACAGGCTGCCCTCGTACGGATACTCCACGATTATGCTGGTGCATAGTTCGTCACGGTGAGGCACGAGCCGGGGAAGAAAAACGAGGGCAGCGATAAGAACAACGGCTGCAGCGACGATGATTCCTGCTGTCAAAGGTCGTTTTGAACGGGTCGATTGATTCATGATTGTTGTTTATAAATTAAATCATCACCAGCGGTGAACGGTGAGTTTTGCGTGATTGCGGGAAAAGAAAAAAACACGGCCGGGAAAGTCGCGCATAGGTGACTTATCCAATGCAAGAAGCCCGCTGCGTACTTGATTGGCAGTCCCGCCATCACTGAAAAGAACTGCAGAAAATGAACTTTTTCTGACCCGGTTGGACTTTCAGGTCAGCGTATTGGCGGGTGGAAATGACCGACCCCGACCGGTCGCGGGCCTCAACGGCCAGCGAGTAGACGCCGGGGTTCACCGGCACCCGGGCAATCTGGATTGTTTTCGGAAGCAAAAAGCAGGACCGCGTGTCCGCTTTTTCGAGCTGGTCGGTCAGGGCGTCGGTGCCGGCATTGAGGAGCAGGTTCGCGACCGGTAGCGAGGCCTGCAGCTTCTCCTTGGCCGTCTGCGCCGCTATTGTCCGCAGTGCCACCCTGATGACCGTCCGGGTAATCGTTTCTTTCCGAGAATCGTCAAGGCTTTTCTGCATTTGGGCGTCAAGATCATTGACGATCTCGGCTTGCACCGGCGACAATAGGAAATCTCCCTTCACCGTGAAATAACAAGTCTGCGAGGCAAATGTCTTGATTTGCGGGAGGGTGAATTTAAGGTGGAAGGTGGCGCCGGATTTCGCATTCTCCCCTTCCGGGAGCGGCGGGGCGGGCAGTGTCAGCATGTCCTTGTGCCCGTTTGCGGCCGTATGATACAGTACGAGCAGCCCGTCGATGACATAGGTGCCCCACCACATTTCTTCCTTGAGCCCAGGGCCTTTCCCCGCGTAGCCGACAAGAATTATTTCCGATTGCCCGTTAATCGTGTCCGGCGATTTCCCCCGGGAAGTGTCAACGGCTATTTTTAACTGATCGATATCGGTGGCCCGGTTGTTTTTTGTCAACATGCCGCAGGCGTAATCTTTCACCCGTTCCGGCAACGGAACGGGTCCCGTCTGAAACGCTTTTACCGCATTGTACAGCGAAATCATGGCATCGTCGGTCTGTTCCTTCGCGTCATACAGCATCGATGAAACGTAATGGAACATGCCGTCGGAAACATATTTTCCGTCATGGGCCCCGGTGCGCTCCCATTCATTGAACAAAAGCTGCATGCGACGCGTTTCCACCAGCGCGTCGTCGACGTTGCCGGCGGCAGCATAATTCATAGCGAGGAATTGATGGAGGAGAACGAGCTCAAACGGCCTGCTGCGGTACGGGCGCACATTGTCGTTTGTCAAAAATGATGCGGCCTCATTTGTAACCGACCGTGCGAACAGCCCGTCGTAAACGTCGGAGGCCTTCAGCAGGTAAGCCGTGCTCGAATCAAACTGCTCCGCGTAATGGAAGAGCGACCCCAAATCCCAAAAATAAAGGAGCCTGTTCGTTGTTCCATACTGCTTTTCATTGTGCTCTATCGCCCTGATTTCAGACTGGAAATCAACCTGTTGCACCGGTACGCGCGGCTTGACGTGGCGATGGACGTGGCGCGGGGCGCATGCCGCCAGCAGGAGCACACCCGCGGCAAGAAGGATGAAACAAAATCGGAAGCGCCGGCTCATGGTCAAAAGGTCACCGTGGACCGTTCGACGTATTTTTTAATTTTCTTCTCGCCCATCCAGGCCTTGACGTTGGTTTCTATATTCACAAGCTCCATGTTGACCTGGTAATAGATGACCGCCTTGCTCCCCTCCTGGTCCACGATCGTGTTGAGCGTCCCGATCATCATCAGGTCGGCGCCCGACTCGTTGCCCGCCTGTTTCGTGGTCGCCTCCGAGGTGTTGCCCGCCATCATGTCGGCCTTTTCCTCGCGCAGCTGCGTTCGTTCGGATTTGCCTGCCACAAAATCGATCTTTCCGCTGTTCATGAGCGCCCGCTCAATATCTTTTGTAAAGGTACCCACGCTGATATGCTCGTGGCTCTGGTTCGATATCGTGCCGATGATCACCTTCGGGCGCTTGCCGCCGCCGGTCCAGGTGCCCAGCCACGCCGAGCCCAGGCAATCGGAAACCATCTGCTCGGCCACCAGCCGCGAATCGGTGTCGTTCCAGCGCCCGGTAAGGTCGGTGGTGGAATCGGTCTTGATTCTGGTGACTTTTGTGGCGCATCCCGCAAGGAATAGTATGACTGCCGCCCAGAGAAAAAATTGCCTTCCGTATTTCATCGCTCCCTCCATTTGTAAATTGCAATTTTGTGAATGATGGATAAACAACCAAAAGAAAAATGAACTGCTTATAAACTATACGATCATCGGAAGGGAAAGGCAAGCGTTGCGTGATTTGGGGGAACGGGATTATATGCCACATCGCCGCCATGTCCATGGTGAACCCTATCAGATAATGCAGGGTCATGCTCATGCCCATCCAGATCGAGCGCGTGGTAAGGCTCAGGCGAGGTAAGAATGTATAAGAAAGACGCGGGACTGGGATTGGGTTTCAAAAAAGGAGGATTTGAGGTCGGAGAATGTTGAAGAGGCGATTTTTTTTATCCTGTTAAATATTTTTACAGGTAACTAATTCATTGTTGAGGGAGGGCAAAGCAAAATGACCGCAGTAAAGGAAATAAAGGCCCTTCCACTCACGACGGCGCCCTTTTTCCCTCAAACGCCGCGCGCAGGCGCTTGTCCGAAGAGCTTTCCTTGCGCCGCAGTCCCCCGGGACAGATTTTCCTGGCAATCTTTCTGAGCTCCGGCCGCCGGGCCTGCCATTCTTCCCACGTCATTATTCGTGACGCGGGTTCATCTTTTTTTGAGGTCATCGGCGACTTCTTTCTTTAAAATGGAAAGCTTTTCAGTTACGCCGTATCGTTTATCGGCCGCGAGACGGTCCACTTCGTCCCAGTCGATGGCTACTTTACCCGAAAGGCATTCGGCCAGCAGGGTTCTGGCGCAGACTTCAGATTCTTTATCCGGCCGAGGATAATAGGCGATCAAAATCCGTTCGAATGGCTGCACCGCCCACAACAAACAGCTCAATGCCCCGCTTGGCAAAAAGAGCGCTGATCAAACCCGCGAGCTTAAGGCCACGTTCAAGAAGGTCGCGCGTTGATTCGATTTCCTTGAGTGCCGATTGAATTGCAGCGCCGTCCATACCAAGAGAAATCCTCTTGGTGAAATCCTTCATTTTAAAAAATGATTATTTAAAATAATCAGCTGCTCACCCCCGTCACCGTCTCCTCTTCCTTCTTCGCCTTTTTCGTCTTCGGCGGCTTGGCCGGCTTCAGCTTGGGTTTCGCCGAAATTGTTTTCACCGCCCTGACCGCGGGCGACTTGGGCGGCTTGATGAACTTTAGGTCGGTGGGAAGTCCCATGGTGTCAAGCAGTGCGAGGAACGGGTCGGGGTCAAGCTCCTCCACGTTCACCATGGTGCGCGGGTTCCACGTGCCGTTGGCGACGAGCATCGCGGCCGCCGCCGCGGGCACGCCCGCGGTGTAGCTGATGGCCTGCGACTCGACTTCGTTGTAGCATTCTTGATGGTCGCATACATTATAAATGAAAATTTCCTTTTCCTTGCCGTCCTTCTTGCCCTTGACAAGATTGCCGATGCAGGTCTTTCCCGTGTAGTTGGGCGCGAGCGTGCTCGGGTCGGGCAGACACGCCTTGACCACCTTGAGCGGCACGACCTCGAGGCCTTCGGCCGTGGTCACGGGCTGGTGCGACAGGAGCCCGATCTTGGTGAGCACGGTGAACACGTTGATGTAATGGTCGGAGAACCCCATCCAGAACCTGATGCTGCTGGCGTCGATGTTCTTGGAAAGCGAGTGCAGCTCGTCGTGGCCGTTGAGGTACACGGTCTGCTTTCCCACCACGGGAAAATTATAGACCATCTTCTCGTTGTGTATGGGCTTGCACACCCATTTGCGGTCGATCCATGTCCACACCTTGATGAATTCGCGGAAGTTGATTTCAGGGTCGAAGTTGGTGGCGAAATACTTGCCGTGGTTGCCGGCGTTCACGTCCATGATGTCAACGGTGTCGATGGCGTCGAAGTGGTGCTTCACCGCGAACGCGCAGTAGGCGTTCACCACGCCCGGGTCGAACCCCACGCCGAGGATGGCGTTGATGCCGCGCTGCTTGCAGCGGTCCTTCCGCTTCCACTCGTAGTTTCCGTACCACGGCGGGTCCTCGCACACGCGGTCGGGCTCCTCGTGGATGGCCGTGTCCATGTAGGTGACGCCCGCCTGGATGCACGCCTCGAGCACCGACATGTTGACAAATGCGGCTCCGAGGTTGATCACGATCTGCGAATTGGTCTCCTTGATGAGCTTGACCGTCGCGGGAACGTCGAGCGCGTCGATCTGGCGCGAATACAGTTTGCCCGCCTTGTTCTTGATGCTGTTCTTGCGGCCGATCGAGTCGATGATGGCGTCGCACTTGTACTGGGTACGCGACGCGATGCATATGTCGCCAAGCACGTCGTTATGCTGGGCGCATTTGTGGGCCGCCACGTGCGCGACCGCCCCGGCTCCGATGATCAGGACGTTTCTCTTCATGATACGGTACCCTTCTTACGATAAATTGTTTTTAAAATCTTCATATCCGAATTGCCGGGCCACGTGAAGCGACCCGTCGAGCCTTTTCACCGCGATGGACGGCATGGCAAGGCCGTTGAACCAGTTCTTCTTCACCATAGAATACCCGGCCGCGTCGGCGATCCGCACGATGCTGCCCGGCCTGAGCCGGTGCGGGAACCGGTAGGTGCCGAACACGTCGCCCGCCAGGCACGACCGGCCCGCAATCTGATACGTAAACCTGCCGCGGCCGGGCAGGTCCATTTTCGCGGGCGTGCGGTAGATGAGCAGGTCGAGCATGTGTGCCTCGGTTGAGGCGTCAACGATGGCGATGTCGATTTCGTTGTGCACAACATCAACCACGCTCGTTACCAGCTCAGCCGACCTTGTTATCGCGCTCTCCCCCGGTTCCAGATAAATCCGGACATTGAACCTTGCGCCGAATTCACCGAGCCTGTTGCAGAAATCCTTGAGCGGATAACCGTCTTTGGTAAAATACAGTCCGCCGCCGAGGCTCACCCACTCCATTTTTTCGAGCAACCTCCCGTATACCCGGCCGATGGCGTCGAGCGATCGGGAAAAATGGCCGAAGTCGTCGTTTTCGCAGTTGAAATGGAACATAATGCCGGAAAAAAGGCGCGCATGCGCCAGCAGTTCCTTTATGTCAATAACCCCGAGCCGCGAATTGCGGCGCGCAGGGTCGGCCAGGTCGAAATGGGAATAGCTGATGCGCGGGTTCACCCGGAGCCCCACGGCGAGTCCGCGCACTTCGCCATGGAACATTTTGAGCTGCGACAGCGAGTTGAAAATGATCTTGTCGGCGATTCTCTTCACGGCGCGGACGTCTTCACGGGTGTACCCGACACAGTACGCGTGCGTTTCCTTGCCGAATTCTTCATGCCCGAGCCGTGCCTCGAAAAGCGAGCTGCTCGTAGTGCCGTCCATGTATTTCCGCATGAGGGGAAACACCGCCCAGGCGGAAAAACATTTGAGCGCGAGCAGTGATTTTGCTCCGCAGGACTCGCGGACGTATTGGATTTTCTTTAAATTGCGGAGGAGTTTGCGCTCGTCGATGAGGTAATAAGGAGTTTTTAATTTCATGTCATTTTAAAAACAATTTGACGACAATTGATATCGGCCTTTATGATGAAGTCCCGTCAGGGACATTTACGTGACAAGGAGTATATCCAGTCACTACTTGCCTATTGTCCACCGGCTACGATCCAAAACAATGCGGCAGCTTCGATCTCTCGATTCTTACCTTTTCATTCTTCACTTTTTACTTTTTATTTGCTTTTTCCCGTCCCTTCCGGCTTCTTCTCCAGATGTCCCGTTTCCTCTTTCACCTTCTTGATCTGCGAGTCCAGGTCCTCGTTCTTGATGATCAATTTCTGCACCTCGAGCCGTTCCTTCTTTATTTCCGCATTAAGCAGTTCGGTCTTTTTCTGGTATTCAACCACGGCCTTCATCACGTCCTTGCTCGTTTTATATTTCACCGCGCCGGCAGTGTCTTTTATCCCGGCAGAAGAAGGCGCCGTTTTCTTTTCTTGCGAAGCAGCAACAGCGCCCGCCTTCTTTTCATGTGCCTGGGTCGCGCCTTTCTGATGCGATGTGTCGCCGGGCGCGGGAGCCGGCGCGGCCGTTTCAGGCGCCTGCTGCTTGAACGGGAATTTCCCCGCCTCCTTGAAATGCTGCGACGTGTCGAGCAGTGCGCTGAACACCACCGAAAAGCCCTTGAAGGTTGAGTCAACGTTGGTCACGTGGATGCTGATGTCGTTGTCGCCGCCCTTGACAAGCGACTGAATGCCCGAAATGCTGTCGAGCTTTTGCGGGCTGCGCTTTCCCACGGTGTCGCTCGCGGTGAGCGTTCCATTGATGTAGAGCCAGTATTTCCCGCTCACCCGGATGTGGAACATCGCGTCGCGCGGCTGGCCCGGCAGAAACACGTGCTGCCACGAATACAGGTTGCGCGCCGAGGTGTCCGGGTGCCAAATATACGGCACGGTCATGCCGGCGGTGTTGCTTGAAAGCCCCGGTATCTCGGCGGCCTGCTTCCAGCCCTCCAGGGGAATGTTGCTGGACCGCCATCCCGGAACGCTGTCCCCGCGGACCGCCCACTCTTTGGAAGCGGCCACGACCACCCGTTTGAACACGGCTTTGCCGTATTTTTCGGGCGAGAGCCTTGCCAGCCCGAGCATGATCCTGCCGTACCACTCGCTCGACTGCATGTTTTCCTTTTTGAGAACGGCCAGAGCCTCCTCGTAGCTGGCGATCGCCTTGTCCTGCAGTTCATACACGACGTCTTCGAGCTGGAAGGACAGGTCCTCCTTTTCCTGCGCCGAAAGGGTGGCGGGGATTTCGGGCTCCTTGAGGATCTTCTCCGCCAGCTTGTCGTACTCGCTGCCGGTCAGGTAGTTGGTCTGGTGGAACGCCTCAAGGCATTTTGCGCTGTTTTCGCCCTGAAGCCCCATGGAATCGAGCTGCTTTACAGATAAGAGGTAAAACGCGCGCGCCTGCGCCTTCATGGGCGCCACCGCGTCGAGCACCTGCTTGAGGTACTGGTAATAGTACAGTGGCTTGTCCTTTATCTCGGGCGGGATGGGCGCGTTCTGCATGGCCAGGTAGGCATCGCAGAGATACTGTCCCGCGGCCAGCATGTTCTTTGCCAGGCTCACCTTGGCCTTGTACACCCACAGCTTCTGCTCGGCGTTGAGCGAATCGAACCCCGCCCCTATTTCGATCACCTTTTTATAGGGAGCAAACGATTTCTGGATCAGCACGGCCGCCGCCTGCGCGATGTCCTTCTCGAGCACCGCGAGCTTTACGGGCGGGAGTTTCGGACGCTCCTGGTTTTTCCAGGTCTCCACGAAGTCCTCGTACATGCCGCCGATACGATACGCCGCCTCGAACAGCCGCTCGCTCCGGTACTGGATCACCTTCTCGTACGCCTTGGTCGCCTCCTGGAGGAGCTGGGTCTTGAGCTTCTGGTCGGCCTTGAACTTCGCATCGGGTTGCACGAACTTGACCGCCGCGAACTCGTCCCGCTTCATGTTGGCAAGGTAATAGGCCGCCTCGGACGCGAAATAATCGTTGCGCTCCACGTTTGCGGTGGCAAGCCTGGCGTTGAGCTGCTCGGCCTGTGAAAACGACAGCACCGCCATCTCCTTGTCCTGTTTTTCGAGCGACATCTTGCCGATCATGAACAGCGCCTCGATGACCTTGGGGCTCTGCGTGTAGCGCCGGATGAAATTCCGGTAGGCATTGATCGCCTTGTCGAACATATTCGCCTTATAATAGTATTGGGCCGAGCGCAGGAGCATGGCCTCCACGTCCTTCTCGCCGGGGAACTGCTGCGTGTATCGCTCGTTGGCCTCGGCCATTTTGTCGAGCTTGCCGAGTTTTTCGTAGCACAGGCCGAGGTTGAACAGGGCGTCCTTTGCCTTGTCGGAATACAAGTACGACGCCACCAGGAGCTCGTACGCTTCGGCCGCCTTGTCGAACTTGTTCGCCTTTTCATAGTCCGTGGCGGCGTTGAACAGCGCGCTGGGCGCCAGCTTCGAGGTCGGATAGTTGTTTTTGAGCCGGTAGTAGCTGTCGCACGCCTTTATCCAGTCTTCGGTTTTCTCATACGATTCCGCCGCCTTGAACAGCACCGCGTCGCCGTATTCGCTGCCGGGGTAGTTCTGATCGATGGCGGCAAACGCGGACGCGGCCTTGGAAAACGCGCCCGACGCAAAGGCCTGGTTGGCGCTCGAGAACAGCGACTGCAACAGCAGCTTGTAGGCCTTGGACTTTCTTGCGGCATCGCCGGAGCCCTTCCACACTTTCTCGTACGCCTGCGCGGCGAGGTCCCAGTTCTCCTTGCCGAAATGGCACTGTCCGAGCAGGAACAGCGCCTCGTAAAAATTCTCGTTTGTCACGCCGGTTTTGACGATCGCCTCATAGAACTCCGCCGCGTTGGCGTACATTTTCCTGTTGAAATAGACCGAGGCGCCCGTCAGCAGCACGCTGTAGAGCGACGGCCCCGTCGGGAACAGCTCCTTGTAATTGTTCACCGCCTCGATCACCCTGAGCGCCGCCGAATCGAGTTTGCCCTCCTCGGCCGCGGTGTCGGACGGGAGCATCTTCTGGGCGATGGCGACGGCGTTCTGCGCCGCCTGCTCGCGCCGCTTGGCGTCGGCGCTCTTGTTCCGGCTGAAGGCGAGGTATTGTGCGTACGCGTCGGCGCTTTTGTCAAGCTTCGCGTCGAGGAGCACCGCCAGGTTCCAGAGGGCCTCGGAGGCCCGCTTGTCGGTGGGGTATTTCTGCACCAGCCCGCCGTAGAATTTCGCGGCGGCGGCGTAGCCCGCCTGGTCTTTTCTCGCGTCGGCGTTGCGGTAGTTGGCGTCCGAAATGTAAAGTCCCATGGTCACGGCGATGGAGTCCACCCGCGGAATGAGGAGCGAATCGCGCTTCCATACCAGATCCTGCCACTGCCCGCCCTTCGAATACGTCGTGAAGAAGTTCTCCCGTTCGCGCATGGCGCTGTCGGGCAGGTTCAGGAGTTCGTAGGCCTTGATGAGGGAAAGCGACGCGTCGGGCGCCGCGATGCTCTGCGGGTATTCTGCGATCAGCCGTTTATACACGCGCACGGCCGTTCGGTAGTCCATGTCCTCCACGCGGAGGTCCGCGATGCGCTTGAGCACCAGCGCCGCGTAGTCCACGTTGCCGATGAGCTGCAGAAATTTCACCGCGTCGTCGATGCGGCTCTCCTCGTCGAAGCTGATGGCGATGTAGTCGATTGCCTCGTCGCGCAGCAGCGGGTTGCTCACCTGCTTTTTCTCGTCGAGCTTGGTGACGTCGAAATCGAGCGCGACCTCCTCAACAAGATATTTGAAAACCGCGATGGCCTCATCATACTGGTCTTCCATGTAGTAGCACCAGCCCAGGCTGTAGAGGGCCGACACGAACTGCGGATGGTCGCGATAGTAAAGCACCTTGTGATAGGTTTCCTCGGCGAGCTTGTATCCCTTTCCGCCCTGGATCTTCGGGTGTTCGAAATAGTACCGCGCGATGTTCATGTTCGCCTCGACGTAGTACTCGCTCTCCGGGTATTTCTCGGTGAGCTCGAGCAGGGCGTCGTTCGCCTTGTCGTATTCGTTGAGTTTCTGCAGCGACAGCGCCTTGTAGAACAGGGCGGCCGGCGCCAGCGGATCGGCCGGGTACATGCGGACGAGGTAATCGTACGTGTCGATCACCTTCTTCAGGTCGTATTCGGGGAACACGAGGTGCGCGGTGTCTTTTCCCTCGGCGAGCTTCTTCTCGTAGGCGCGCAGCTTCACGTCGAAATCGTCGGACGCCTGGTCGAAATAGATTTCGGCAAGCCTGAAGAGCAGCTGCGGGATGTATTTGCTCTGCGGATACACGTACTGCATGGAGGTGATGTGGTTCACCAGCATGGTGCGGTCCTCGACGATCGAGCGCTGCAGTTTGTCGATGTCCTGTGCTGAAAACGCCTTCGTCACCTCGGTGGAGTTCTGTTGCAACGTGTCTTTTTTCGCTTCGACCGCTTTCGGCTGCTGTTTGTCTTTTTTCGCCTTCGCCGCCGAAGCCGCAGCCGCCGCTTTCGACTGCAGCGTATCCTTTTTCGCCTTTACCGCTTCGACAGCCTTCGGTTGCAGCGTGTCCTTTTTCGGCGCCGCCGCCTCGGCCGCCTTCGGCTGCAGCGTGTCCTTTTTCGCCTTGGCGTGACTCGCTTCTAAAAACTCCTTGTTCATCTTGGCCAACTCGATCTTTTTGTCCTGGTACCGCAAAAAGGCCCAATCCACGAATTTCGCCTGCAGGTTTTCGTCGGCCTGACGCATGCCCTGGATGCCGCCGAGACATTCCTTGAGCACGAGCTGCTGCTCGCGCACCCCGGCGTTGTACCGCTCCTTGAGGCTGTCGAAGCCGGGCGTCATCTTCGCGATGAGCGCCGCGGAAACGCTGTCGGACGGTTTCACCACGAGGTTGTTTTTCAGGCTGTCCAGTATTTTCACCGCGACCTTCACCGTGTCGCGTGTTTTTTCCGATTTGTCAGTTATGATGTCGAGGTACCGGCGTTCGGCGAGGCCGGGGATGCCCTCGTCCCCCTTTTGCACGGTGATGATGCCGATGTCAAGGAGCAAACCCCGGTAGCTCTGGCCCATGGCCTTGAGCTTCTCGATGTTCTGCCGGCTCGCGGCGAGCAGGGCCTCGTTCCCCTGCTGGATCGCCTTGAACTCGATGACCTGCCACATACGGATCATGTCCGAAACACGGCTCAGCTCGTCGTAAATCTCGAACGATAGCCGGGCGGTCTTGAGCTGCTGGAAAATGAGCCCCTGCATCCGCTCGGCGTTTGCCTTGTCGTTGAGCTTGGCGTACGCCTGCTCGAGGATGGAAACCATTTCAAAGAAATATTCGTTCGCCTTGTTTTTGATGATGAAGTTCTTCGCGAGGTCGCGGGCCTTCGCGTACTGGCCCATTTCCAGATATACGCGCGACATCTTGACAAGAGAATAATAATACCGCTTTGCCGAGCGCGGTACGCTTTTGTACAATTCAAGCGCGGTGGCGAACTGCCCCTTGTTGAAATAGATGTCGGCCAGCAGGATGCGCGCCTCGCCGGCGACCGCGGGCGCCGAGGAGTTCTTCCGCACGTACCCGAGGATCAGAATCGCCTTTTCCCATTGCTTTTTCCCCATGTAGCAGAGGGCGCTGAGGAACTGTGCCTGCAGGTACGAGGAGGAAGCGGGCGAAACCTGCGAAAGAAAAGCTATGGCGTCATCGTAGCGCTCCTGGGTCCAGCGAAGCCTGCCGGTGATGTAAAGAACGGAGTTCAGCAGCGGCGATGACCTGAAGCGCAGCTGGAAAAGCGAGCTGATGGTGTCAGCCTGAAGCGTGTCACGCTCGCTGCACGCGTACTGCAGCAGCCTGAAATAGCTCGGAGCCACTTTGTCGCTGGCCGGGAACCTGCGCACCACGGTGCGGTATGATTCAACGGCAAAGTCGCGCAGCCTGCACTGCCGGTAGCATTCGCCGAGCGCGAAGTGGATGAAGTCGAGCCTGCCGTCGGGCAGATTGAGGTCGCGCAGGTTTTCCAGCACGTGCAGCGCTAATTGGTAGCTCCCCTTGTTGTACAGGTCGATGGCCCTGCGATAGTCCTGGGGCATCACCACCGAGTTCGGGTTGAGCTTGATCTGGTCTTCCCTGAGCGCGTCGTCGAACAGCCAGCCCACGTCGGGCGCCGGCTCGCCCTGGCCTGAAGCTGCAAGCGCGGCCGCGGGCCAGAGACAGGCGGCGATGGAGAGCGCAAAAAGGATGCGACGCGTCACTTGCAGCATCGGAACCCCACATCGCCAGATTTGAGGCCGACGCCGCCCTCGGAGGACAGGAAACAGTCTGCGGTCTCACCGTATTTGAACGACCCGCCGAGCATGTACGGATAGTCGCCCTTCTTGTCCTCGACCCATTCCCACACGTTGCCCGCCATGTCCCGTGCGCCGCCGGGCTCGCCGCAGTCGGGAAATGCGCCCGATTTATAGGGCTCGCAACCTTCGGAGGGACACTTGCCTTTCTGGTATTTCTGGCCGTAGGGATACGCGGTCTTTTTCGCGGTGCGGCATGCCGCAGTCCATTCCTCGCGCGTGCAAAGCCGCTTGCCCGCATCCATGCAGAAGATTTTCGCCTGCACCCACGACACCGAGACCAGCGGTTTTTCGCCCTTTATGTTGGGCCATTCGTAGGTGTCGATGCAGAAGGTGGCGCCGTTGTCGCGCGCCAGCGAGGTCATGCCCGGCGGGCAGAGCTGCTGCACGCGCACCTCGTGGGTCACTGCGCCGACGTGCTTTATGGCGTCGCGCACCTCGCAGGTGACCTTGAACGTGCCGCTTGACAGATATGAATGGACAACCCGGGGGTCGGGTGAAAAATCGGTGTCGAACGTGCCGTCTCCGTCAAAGTCCCACCGGTATTCGAGTTTTCCTTTTGGCGTCTCGAAGTCGATGGAGGCGGACGCGTCGAACGTCACGGCCGTCCCCTGCCGTACCGTGGCGGGCAGATAGGTAAACACAGGCGACGGCGGAAGGTCGACGAGATAGACAAAGGTGTCCACCGGGCCGCTGAACCCTGCGGCGTCCATCGCAAACGCCATGATGGTATCTGATGCGGCAAGGGTAATAGGTATTTTGAACACCTGCGAATCGGCGGTGGGCATATGCCCGTGCCGCGCGTAATAGACCGTGCTTTTGCCGTCAAACGCGTTGAGGGAGACCGATAGGACGCGGTCGTACACGCGCTGCGGCCCTGCCGGAATGTCGGGCACTGCGTGCGGTTTTAAAACATCGATTACGCGCACCAGACTCTGGTTGCCCGCCGCGTCCTCTGCGAAAAAGGCGAGCTTCACGTCGTCGCGCCGCGGAATGCTGATGCGGTCATGCGACACGAGGAATTTGTTGCCCGCAGTGCGCGTTGCGGCGGACGTGGCAGGGTTGCTTCCGTCAAGCGTGTAATAGATCGTGGCTTTTTTGCTGCATTCGAAAAACACGGAGACCGAGTCGTTTACCCCCTTCTTCACGATCACGTCGGTGTACGGCGGGGTGACGTCGATGACGTATTCGGCCCTCCGCAGCGGGCTCTTGAGGCCGCTCGGGTCCTGCGAGAAATATTCGAGCGTGTAGGTTCCTTCCCGGGAAAGCGCCAGGGAATCCCGGTAGGGCCTGAAGAGCGTGTCCGGCAGCAGGCGCCACTGCACCGTGCTTCCCGCGCTCACCGCAAAGGCGATCCGCAGCGCGTTACGGTACAGGCCTCCCGGGGGCGCCACGCCCACCAGGGGGTGCCTGAGTTCATCCATGGTTTTGGTTTCGCTCCTGTTTCCCGCCTTGTCAACGGCAAAGTAGCGCAGGACCTGTCCCATGCGCAGCGGTATGGGGTCCTTGTATTGCGGCGACGAAGGGCCGGGTACGCCGCTCGTTTCGTAGCGGATCACCGCTTCCTCGTCGGCGGAAAGCGAAACGAGAAAGACATTCTGCTTCGCGTCTTCCTCGATCCGTGCCGTTACCACAGGCGGCTTGGTGTCGACGACGAATTCCTCCCGCTTCTCGTCGCTGGTGTTCCCCAGGTCGTCGATTGCGATAAGGGAAAGCCTGGTGGTCCCTTCCTTGGTGATGGCGATGCCGTTCCTATACACGAAGGAATTTTTGGTGGCCGCGCTGCCGTCGAGGGAATAAAACACCGTTGCGGGTTTGTCGGTGGTTACCGTGATGCGCTGCGGCGACTGAAAAAGGCCGCCGGGCGTCGACACGGATATGACCGGCGCGTTTTTATCGTACTTGTATTCCCATTCCAACAATTCGGAACGGTTGCCGGCAAGGTCCTTCGCCCACGCCTTGAGCATGCACTTCCCCCTCCGCGCGACCGCCACGGGCCGCGTGTACTGCGGACTCATCTCGGTGGGGAACGTCCCGTCGAGCGTGTAGCGGATGACGGCCGGCTTCTTGACGGAAAGGACAAGCGAATCGACGGAGGCGCCCTGGATCTGCTCGAAGCGGAGCTTCGGCACCACGGTGTCTACCACGAAGGTGGCCTGCCGCAGGTCCGATTCCCACCCGAGCGAATTTTTAGCAAAGTATCGAATGATCGTGGTGCCCACCGGAATCCTCACGGGGTGCTCGTACGGCGTGAAGAGCCGCGTGGGCGCCGAAGGGTCGAACGTATAGAACAGGTCGGCGGACGGCGTTGACTTGAAGGAAATCTCCGGCGCGGCATTATAGACCCCTTCCTTGGGAACAATGTCCACGCTTATGGCGCCGGCCTCCACCTTGTAGGAAAACTTTTTGGTAAACGACTTGTTGCCCGCCCGGTCGATGGCGACAAAATATCCGGCAAGGGAATCCTTGACAACGAGCGAATCCTTCACGGACAACATCCCGGGGCCCGTTTCGACAAGCGATGTCGTGAAGAAAAAGGTGCACGGCTCGTTTGCGGTGACGTGCACCGCGACCGGGGAACGGTAGCGGCCCGGCTCGGGCGACACATAAATTTCCGGCGGGCGCGTGTCGAGTATGTAAAGCATGGAATCGGGCCTCGACTTGTTTCCCACCAGGTCCTCGCCGTAGAAGTAAATCCGCGTCGTTCCTTCCTCGGTCACGGTCACGGGCTCGCGATACTGCACCATTTGCTTGGACGAACCGAGGCGGTACCAGATGGTCGCCTGTTCGTTGGACTTGAAGGTAATGTGGAAAACCGAGGTCTGGTACGTTTCTTTTGGCTCGGCCTGTATGACCGGAGGCACCGTGTCGATGGAGGTGGTGTCTTGCTTCGCGGCAAAAACCGGCATGCTTGCGGCGAACAGGAAAAGAATGATCAGGCGCATTTCACTTGCCTGCCTTTTCGATGAGTTCCGAGATCTTTCTCACGGTCTCGGGATCTTTCGTCTTTGACAAAGCGGACTGCAGCATTCCCCTCGCCTGATCCGGATGCCGGTCATAATCAAGGTAAATGAGTCCCATGATATACTCCGGCTCCCATGATCCGGGCGCAAGGCGCAACGCCGTTCTCAGGACTTCGAGCGTCCTCTCGAAATTCGTGCCGTTTTTGTACTGGATGACGTCGAACATGCTTTTTCCCAGGCCCATGTATCCATCAGCGTCGTTGGGAAAATCATGCGTGACGCCCTGGTATTTGACAACCGCGACTTCGTACCACCCCATTTGGCGGTACAGGTCGGCCTGCAGCAGCATGATTTTCTTTTCGCCGGGCATCTCCGCCAGATAGGCTTCCACCGGCTCGACGGCCTCCTTGAACTGCCCGAGCCCCGCCATGAGTTCGGCCATCTTCACCAGCGCGTCCTGGTCGCGCGAATCCTGCTCGAGGATCCTGCGGTAATACCCGACCGCGTCCGCGTTTTTCTTCCGCATCACCGCGATCGAGGCGAGTTTTTCCAGTATGTCAATCCTCGCCGGGGCCAGCGCGAGCGCCGCCTCGAACGCGGAGGCCGCGTCGCCGAGCCTCCCCAGCGCAATGCAGGTATTGCCGAGGTTGCAGAGCACCGCCCCGTTCTTTGCGCCGATCCGGTCAGCCTTTCGGTATTTGCCGAGCGCGGGTCCCGCCGTACCGCTCAGCAACAGGACATTGGCCTCGTCATTGAGGGCAGACTGCATGTTGGTGCCCATGCGGGCAGCCTTTTCAAAGAGCCTGCTCGCCTCGTCGGGTTTTCCCGTGTACCAAGCAAGCACGCCGAGGTTCACCGTTATGTCGGGAAGGTCGGGGTCCAGTTCTTGCGCATGCAGCAGAAGCTGACGCGCCTTTTCGTACCACGAAAGCTCAAGATATGCCTGCGCGAGATTGACCAGCACCGGAACATCATCCGGATGGCCTTTTGCGGAATATTCGAGGACATGCACCGCTTCCATGAGGCGCCCGGTGTTACGGTAGGCCGCGCCGAGCAGCGCATCGTAGCGGGTGCAGTCGGGACGGTATTTCACGAGCCGGTTGAACACGTCGCATGCCGAGGTAAAATCGCCTGCTGCCAGGTAGGCCTTTCCGAGCGCGAACTCGGGCTCGAGGTCGGCGGGACCCGACGCGACGCTGCGGACGAGTAGGGCAATGGCGCGCTGCAGGTCGCCGGAAATAAGGTACGATTTTCCCAGCGCCATCATGCCGTCGGCCGAGCGCTCGAGTGCCGGCTGGTTCTTATTGACAAAAGCAAGTGCCTTGTCGGGTAAATCGTAGTCCTCCAGGAAGTTGGCGGCCGCCGCCGTGACCTCCGGCGCGTCGCCGGAGAGCGCAACGGCTTTATGGAACAGGAGGCGTGCCGCCGTGATGTCGCCCGAGATGCGCGACAGGCGCGCCATGCGGAACAGGGCATGGCCGAACGAAGGGTCCATTTCTGCGGCGCGCGCGTAGGAGGTGAGCGCGGCGGCGGTGTTCCCCCGCAATTCGAACCAGTAGCCCGCGCAGTAGGTGGCATAGGCGCCGCTGCTCTGCGAAAGGGCCCGCCGCAGGGCCTGGTCATCCGCTTTTGTCAAGGCATACCCTATTGCGGCCGCGAACTTGGCAAAAAGTCCGGCGCACAGCGGGACGGCCGAATCAATGGACGCGATCTGGGAAACCACCGTTTTTACCGGAGTATCGCCGCGCACCGTCATTGTGCGCAGCTCGCAGAAAATCCTGCCGCTGGAAACCGTAAAAGTCCCTCCGCACGCAGCGTCCCAACCCCATCGCGCCCGGTGCTCCTTTAAAAGGCTGTCCGAGTCCATGGTCCAGGCCGTGGAGTCGGCCGAAAAGAGAAACACGGGCGAAAGCGCCTGGAGCTCCGCGCAGTTCAGCATATGGCGCGAGAAATATTCGGGCACCAGCGCGCTTATCCAGTCGTAGACTTTGTCCTGGGTCTTATTGACTAATGGAAATACCGCGATTTTCGTCAGCGCAAAAGAGGGAAAAACCGCCGCCAGGGCGAATATCAGGATTGCGGGTGCTACACGGGTTTTTCGTGGCAAAAGCATGATAGAAGGAAAAATAAGATATTGATATCATAATAGATAAATAAATTGATGTTATAAATAATGATTTTTATATAAATAACATTTTTTTTCATTGGCGGGGGGAATGCTTCCCTAAGGAATGCAGTTCCGCCGCACCCTAAATATATTGAAAGCGAAGGAAACGCCCTTTTTATTTTCCGGATATTACACCTGCCAGCGTCTTCCCCAGATCCTCTATGGTGAACGGCTTCATCACTGCGGCCTTGAAGCCGAACTCCTGCGGGTTCGACATGACCGGATCGTCGGAATAGCCGCTCGTGGCGATGGCCTTGACGGACGCGTCTATCCCGAGGAGCTCCGCGATCACCTGCTTGCCCCCGAACCCGCCGGGGATGGTGAGGTCGAGGATCACCGCATCGAACGGCATGCCGGCTTTTTCTGCGTCCTTGTAGCGGCGGATGGCGTCGTTGCCGCTCTGCGCGGTCGCGACCCTGTATCCCAGCGCCCCCAGAACGCTGTACAGGGCGTCGAGCACGTAGGTCTCGTCGTCCATGATAAGGATGTTTCCGCTGCCCTTGGTGATTCCGCCCCTCTCAGGCGCCGCGACGCTTGCCTGCGCGCCCGAAGCCGGCAGATAAATGGTGACAGCGGTGCCGGCACCGGGCTCGGACGAAACGTCAATAGATCCGTCGTGTTTTTTAATGATCGAATACGCGATGGTGAGGCCCAGGCCGCTTCCTTTCTCCTTTGTGGTGAAAAACGGGTCGAAAATTCTTGCAAGATCCTGTTTGTCAATGCCAACACCGGTGTCGCGGACGGTGATCTTCACATAATCTCCCTGTTTCAATTGGAGCTTGCCGTCGCCGGCAAGGTGAACGTTTTCAGCAGCTATGAAGACGGTGCCGCCGCCCGGCATTGCCTGCTGGGCGTTGATAAGAATGTTATCGAAGACCTCGCTCAACTGCCCGGAGTCCACCTCGCAGGCCCAGAGCCCTTCGGGCATTACCAGTTCCGGCCTCACATTAGTGCCCGAAAGCACAAAGGCGGCGACATCGGCCAGCAATTCGGAAACGGACGCGAGCCGCCGCACCGGCGCGCCTCCCTTGGAGAAGGTGAGCAGCTGCTGCGCGAGGGACTTGGCCTGTCCGAACACCACCATGGCTTTGTCAAGATTTTCCTTTACGTCCTTGTTGTCCCTGCCGTACTCCCGCGCGAGGCCGACATATCCGAAAATGCCGGCCAGCAGGTTGTTGAAATCGTGGGCGATGCCGCCCGCGAGAAGGCCGAGGGACTCAAGGTGCTCAGCCTTTCTTATCTCCTTCTCCATTTTCTGACGTTCGGTAATATCCTCGGTGTGCACCATGACAAGGTCGGGTTCCACGAACACGTAGGTGACCGCAAGCCGCTTGTCCTTCTTTGCAAAGCGGAAACGCAGCGACATCTCCCGGCGTATCACGGTTTTTTCCGCCAGGCAGCGGTTCATGTCTTCGATGATTTGCGGCTCGTCGCCATACATTTCCTCAAGCGCAATGCCAAGCATGTGCGACACCTCGCCGCCGGTGATCTTGTGCGCGGAATCGTTGTAATCGACAAGGATGAGCGAATTACCGGTTTTTTGCCAGGTATAGGTGGGAACCGGAAAGCTCTTATACTGCGTGCGTGCCTTCCGGTCGCTTTCGCGCAGGGCCTCTTCGGCGCGTTTGCGGCCGGAGACGTCCTTGAAAATCGCCGCAACCTGGAAAATCTCCCCCGGCCTGAGATAGACCGGGAACACCGTGAGCTCCACGATCAGCCCGCCGTCCGAGCCGCCGCATTCTTCACCACGTTTTCCAGGGGAAACCGCAATTTCAGGGATGAGCACGGTGGTGCCGGAAAATGCTTTTTTTAATTCTGCAAGCACGCCGGGTTCGGCGGTGAGGGGCACTTTTAAGATATTCATTTTTCCGACAACGATGTCATCGGAGGGAATCTTGAACAGGTCCAGAAACGATGTATTGACGATCACCGCGGTGCCGTCGGGCGAGCACACCAGCACCGGAAACGGCATCTGCTGCACGGTCTGCCTGAAACGTGCCTCGCTCTCCTTGAGGGCGCGCTCCACGAGTTTTTGCTCGGTAACGTCGCGGATGATGCCGAGCACCGACACAACGTCGCCGTCGCTCTGTTTCATGGGATATAGCGAGCCCTCCACCCAGAGGTTGCCCGGCGGGAGCAGGAAGGGCGGGTTATTGGAAAGAATTTGGCCGGTGGCGAACGCCTTTTGGATGAGCATGGAATGATGGTGCGCCACATCGGGCGGCATGCAGTCGGAAAACGTCTTCCCCACAAGCTCGGCCGGTGGCTTTCCCATGATTTTCGACGCGGTGGTATTGACAAAGAGAAACTTCCCATCTCTATCCACGATGAAAACCATGTCGGCGGACGCATCGAGCAGCAGCCGGTTCCGCTCGGTCATAAAGGCAAGTTCAGCCTCAAGCCGCGCAACGGTCAACTTTAACTGGTCGGTATCGTCGTCTTTTTTGGACCGTCTCTTATTCATCAAAGACACCCCGAAAAACCCTAGGTTTATTTATTACTTTATTTTACTATAGCGTTTAAAACTTCGTCTTGTACTCGAGAAATTAACACACGAATCAAGTGGAAAAAAAATCCTGTTGTGATGGCAAGAAGAAAATCAGTTGGTACGCAACGGACGGTTTTGTTTATAATATAGTAGTTAGTCTCCATCAAATTGCATTTTTTAAACTTCGGCCCTTTCTTTTGCGACTATAATTTCTAGTAACTGCGTGTTGGAATAAAAAGGAATTTTAACCCTTTTTTATATTGAAACAATACTTGCCATAACGTTATAATGAATATAGAACTGAGGGATACTTGCCAAATAAATTTTAAACGCTTAACAAATTTAAAAATAAACCTCCTTCATCGTTTTATTATTTTAAGGAGGATTGACTATGAAAACAATTCTGCGGCAAATAGCACAACCCTTGGTTATCGCCCTCCTATTGGCGTTAATGTCAGCCACTTCCGTATATAGCGTGCATTATCCTGATACGATTTGGATGAAAGTGATCTTCTACGACTTCAAAGCAGACGGTTCAAACCCAAACTTCCAGGCTTGCAACCCCGGTTATAAGGCTGGCATGATCCAAAGCTATCTCGATTCTTGGAGAAAACCTGTTTTCAAGGCAGACCTTGCATGCAATGACAGGGTCGGAGAATGGTTCAGGGCAAGCGGGCAGAACGGTCCCGACACGCCGGCCACGCAATTCATTTATGACCCCGTGCAAAAGGAATGGACCTGGACCGGTCTTGTCAACTACGCTCCGGGCGGCGTGACGCGGCCGTACGAATGGGTTGGTCCGGATTTCAATCCCTCGTACGCGATGGCGGACATCATCATGTTCGACTCGCTGCCGTTCCAGCTCATCGACAGCGTGAAGGGCATGTACCAGTACAACAACCAGCAGTTTTTCCTGCTTGACGGAAAAGGATGGGGCACCCAGCCTGCCGGGTCGGGCCACAATTTCTCCTTTACCATGGAGCTCCACACCACCTTCACCTACACCGGAGGAGAGGTCTTCCGGTTTACCGGCGACGACGATGTGTGGGCGTTCATCAACGGCCAGCTCGCCATGGACATCGGCGGCGTGCACTCGGCGCGAAGCGACTCGATCATCCTCGACAATGCGGCATCGAAGCTCAATTTACAAATCGGAAAAACCTATAACTTCGATTTCTTCTACGCCGAGCGCCACACCACCGCCTCCACCATCCGCATCCAAACCGACCTGTTCAAGCCGCGGCCGGCCGGCATCATCGTCCGGCCCGACACCCTGCCCGTGAACCCACGCGATACGGGTATCACCGTCAGGGATACCACGCTCACGGCCGGACAGTGCGTGAAATTCACCTTGCACATCGTGGACGACACGCTCGGCCTGCGGCCTGAATACGACTCGCTGATCCAGTGGGAAATCTTCGACTCCATGGGCAATAAGATCAGCTTCGACACGGTAAGCGACACCAACCACCTGTGCGTGACCAAGGCGTACGGCTGCATCAAGATAAGGCTCACCTTCGTAGATCCGGAAGACGCCACGAACATCATCCGCGACTCCATCCAGTTGTGCGTGCAGCACGGGTCCGCAAGCCATCTGCTGATCGAGAGCAGTCCGCTGGCTTCCTCGAGCCCGCGCAACGACAATCCGCTCAGAACCCTTACCATCCCGGCGACCGCGGCCAAAGACACGGTGTACGCCGTTCTCCGCGACCCGTACGGCAACTTTGTGTCGCCGTCACAGCATACGGCCTGGACTATTATTTCCGGTGCGTCAATTGTTTCTATAGCGGGAGGCAACGCCGCGCTCGGCGCGGGCATCATCACCAAGGTGGGGCCCGCCGGCGATGCATGGATCGTGGCGAGCGACTCAACCAACCCGCAGTACCACGACACGCTCCACGTGATCGTGTCGGACATCGCGTACGATTCGGTGCGAGTCGTGACCGGCCAAGGCGGCCAGAAAACCAAGATCACCAGCCTTACCATCAACATCGGCCAGGACACGGTACTCAGGGTCGAGGGCCACCGCATCGACGGGCTCGGCGACCATGGGTGGCAGACGGTAAGCGGTTCCTGGACCATGTCGGCCTCGCTGCGCTCGCAGACCGCGCCGCCCGCATCGGACAGCGTTTGGAGCTTTACGCCGAGCGACACGGGGCACGGTACCATCACGGTGAGCTGGGGAACACTCAACTGCAACGTGACGGTCGTTGTGCAGCCGGGCCAGCCCACCACCATGGTGATCTATCCCAACGACGGCCAGCCCGGGGCGCAGTACGACAACGCACCGTATCTCACGTCCACCACCTACCGGTATCAGGCCGGCACCGCCATTCCGCTCTCGGCAAAGCTGTTCGACCCCATCAACGTGTGGCTGAGCGCGTACGAGACCACTCCGGCCCTGTCGAACCTGATTACGTGGCAGGTGGTTGACTCGGCCACCGGCACCTTTACGCCCGCGATGGGATCGTTGAGCACGCCAACCGGCCACCGTACCTTGTTCACACCCACCATGGCGTTCAGGACCTACCTCATCACCGCGACTTTTGCTCAGGGCGCGATACGGCTGCAATATACCGTGCGGTTCGGCGTCGCAGCGGGCACGCCCGCTCATATCGTTATTGAGGCGAGCCCGGACAGTGCATCGAGCCCCAACGCCGACAACCCCATTCCCCGGGTCGACTTGCAGAGCGCACAGACGAGCCAGCCCGTGTATGCGATCATCCGCGATTTTTACGGCAACTATATCGGCCATGCCGATTCGGCTCTGTGGTTGAGCAGGGATACTACGGTGGTGGCCGTTGCGGCCGGGCCGAGTCTCAGCCTCGGCGAAGCGACCATCACCCGCATCGCCACGGCAGCGTCGCAGACGTGGGTGGTTGCGCAGCTCGGCGCCATGATTGATTCGGTTCAAGTGCGCGTCACCGACATCACCTACGATGCGGTGAAAATCATGGTGAACTCAAACGGCCTCAAGGACGTCGACACCCTCGTACTGCGCACCGACCAGGACACCACGCTGTACGCGCTGGGCCAGCGTTCCGATACCAAGAACTGGACAAGCGTGTCCGTGGCGTGGCAGAATTCAGGGGTGGTCACGAACCCGGCGGCGCCGGCGCTCGCGAGCATGTTCACGTTCAAGCCCGTGTCACCCAACAGCGGCATGATCATGATCAGCACAATAGGCACGGGCGGCATAACGGTACGCGATACCGTTGTTGTGGTGTTTCTCCCCGGACTCGCGCAGAAACTTGAACTCTATGACAAGCCGGGCCAGCCCCTGCCCGCGGACAAATATCCTGATCCGACCGTCAACGACACCGTCGTCGCGGGCACGCCCTTGCCGCTCTATGCCAAAGTCTTCGACCAAAACAACGTGTGGCTGAGCCAGTACGAGCAGAACCCGAGCAGCATCACCTGGCGCGTGCAGGAGCTTGCCGGAAGCCCGCCCACGGGCACGCTTCTGTCAAGCCAAGGATACACCACCACCTACACCCCCACCAAGGCGTACAACACGGTCTATGTGGTTGCGGAGCTTGCGGTGGGCGGCAACCTTATTTCCGACATGGTCAAGATCTATGTCAAGCCGGCGGCGCTCAACCATGTGGTGATCGAGGCGAGCCCGGACAGGACCGCCAGCCCGAATGCGGACAATCCCATCGGCAACATCGTTTTCGGCCCGGCCGACACGGTTCGCTACGCGTACGCGGTGCTGCGCGATGTTTACGGCAACTACATCAGCGCCTATACGCAGGGCATCTGGCAGAGCCTTGACACCACTCTTGTCAAGGCGGCAACCGGATTCGCGGCAAACGGCGAAGGCGTCATCACCAGAAAGGGAAACGCCGGCGACACGCGGGTCGTTGTCCATTCAGCCGACTTCTCGCTCGCCGACACGGTGGAGGTGCGGCTCAACAATATTTCCTACGATTCGCTGAGGATCGTGATCGGCGATTCGAGCAGCATCAGCCAGCTTGTGCTGCGCACCGACCAGGATACCACGCTTTGGGTCCAGGGCAAGCGCTCCGACAATCACGCCTGGGAATACGTGCCTGCAAACTGGAAGCTTGCCGGCTCAATAACCACCAACCCGACGCCTCCGCAATCGTCGATCAACTGGGCGTTCGCGCCGCTCGACACCGGCAGCGGGATCGTCGTGGTGACCATGGGAACTTCGGTGCCCGACACGGTGCGGGTCTCCTTCCAGGTGGGCCTCCCCTTCAGGCTCGCGCTTTATCCGGGCGCGAACCAGCCCAACCAGAACACGCCGCTGCCGAGTCCCGTTTCTGCCATCGCGGTCGCGGCGGGCGACACCTTCATGATGGTCGCGCGCGTACTTGACGCAAACGGAAACTGGCTGAGCCAGTACGCGAACGTGTCCGCGCCCATCTCCTGGTGGATCGAGCAGCTTTCGGGCAATCCCGCCACCGACAGCCTCATCAATACCGCGGGATACCTGAGCTCGTTCCGGTCGACGCGCGCCTACAACAACGTGTACGTCATCGCGCAGTTCAAACTCGGCGCAAAGGAATGCAGCGATACGGTGCAGATCTCGGTGACGGCAGGACAGGCCTATCACCTGGTAGTGGAGCCCAATTCAAACTGGCAGAGCAGCCCCAATCACGACAATCCGATCGACAGCATCACCCTGCTTTCAAACCAGAAGACCGCGTCGGTGTACGCCGTCATACGGGACCGGTTCGGCAACTTTGTGGATTACTCGCACCACACCCTTTGGACCGCGGCCGATACGGCGGTGGCGCACGTCGAGGACGGCGTCACGAGCGTGGGCGAAGGCGTGATCTCGCGCAGCACGGGGCCCGGCAGCCGCACCATTGTTCAGGCGGTCGACCTTGACAATACGCAACTCACCGATTCGGTGGTCGTCACCATCGCCAACTACTACTACGAGCGCCTGCGCATCGTGGTCGGCGATTCCACCGACATCGATTCGCTCTTTCTTACCACCAACGACGACACCACGCTGCGGATCATGGGCCTGCGCTCCGACTCAAAAACCTGGGAATACACCTATGCAAAGTGGCAAGTATCGGGCACGCTTTCGATGTCGCCCTCCGCGCCCGACCAGGCGGCCGCATGGACGTTCTATCCCTCGGCGGCGGGCAGCGGAAAAATCCGCGTCACCATGGGCATGGATTCGATAACGACCCCTGACACGGTTCGCGCCCTGTTCATCGAGGGGCCGCCCATCGTCATTCATTTCGACATCATCACGCCGCCGGAGAAGCTGATCGCGGGCGACACCATGCTTGCCGTGGTGAGGATCCAGAACCGGACGGGCCTCATCGCCGGCAAGTACTGCTACGGCTCGGGCTCCACGCGCGACCCCGCCGTGTTCCAGACCCTTTTGGGCAGCGGCACGCGGCCGCCGGCGGTCATTGTCGTTGACGGAACAGAAAATCTGCTCAACCAATTCCCCGCCGATTCCATCAAGAACGACGAATGCTTTACGGACGGCCTCGACACCGTGAAGGTGGTACTGTATAACGCGCCGTACAACACGGACAGCGTGCAACAGCTGTTTGTAAAGCTCGGGAGCCTCACCGCGGCCACCAACGGATTCAACCTGCTTCCCGCCGCCCTGCGCGCCGTCGCGCTGCAGGACTTTTCGGGCAACGACATCGGCGATTCCATCACGCTCGTCGCACCTTCGGAATCAAAAGGCATCATGGCCGTGGGCTTCGACCGGTTCGGCAACGAGCGGGGCATCGAATACTGCGACTGGACCGCCACCGGCTCCCTACACACGATCACGAATGCGCAGCATGTGTACCGCATTTATTATCCGTCGGGCGACATCCAGATCAACGAGCAGGGTAAAATCATCGCGATCTCGGACGACACGAGCGGCGGCGTCCGCGGCGACAGCGTATTTGTAAGGATCACCGCACCGCCCGCGCGGCTCGTGTCCGCCGTGACCCGTGACGTTTCGGGCAACGGCCTGCTTGACGAGATCGTGCTGCATTTCAGCAGAAAGGTCACCATCCAGGCAAGCACGGCGTTCACGGTGTCGTACAACGGTACCGTATTCGCGGTCGACAGTGTGAGCAAGCCGGCCGCCGACTCCGATACCGTGTTCACGCTCTACCTTGTTGAACAGCAGACCACCGACCCGCAGAGCGCGTGGCTGCCGTCGGTGGTCATCAGGGGCATGCCCGACATCGGCGGCGGCGACAGCGTGCTTGCCCAGGACGGCGCGGGCCCGGTGGTATGGAGCGTGACCAAGACCATCACCAGCCTCGGCGACCGGAAACAGGACCTGATCACCGTGGTGCTGAGCGAGCCCATCGTGTCCCGCAACGGCAACATGCTCTCGGCATCGATTACGCCCAAGCAGATGTTCAACGTGTGGACCATCACCAACACAGGGGACACGGTCATTGTCGCTTCGTTCCTCGACAGCATCTCGTCGATGTTCAAGATCAGCAACGACGGCCGCACCGTGCAGTTCTACATGGCAAACGGCAATGACCTCACCGACCGTCAGCTCATCAACCTGCGCAGCGACACGCCCGCGGTTGCGGATGGCTCCCCGAACCTCAACACGCCCGTGCCGCTCAACCAGCGCGTGTCCGTCAAGATACACACCGACCTGCCCGAGCTTGTGCTCATCGTGCCCAACCCGTCAAAGCCGTGCCTCAACCGCCAGAATGCGGGCACGCTCGTGTGCGCCTACAATCCGCTCGCGCGAAACTGGGTGCGCTTTGACCAGGCGGGCGTGCTCATGACCTTCAAGCTCATGCCGCTTTCGGGTTCCACTGAAAAAATCAGGGCGCGGCTCATGATTTACGACGCCATCGGCAACCTGGTGAACTCCGCGAGCAGCGACGACATCGTTCCGCCCGATTGGCGGACCGGCGCGACCACCGCGCACGACATGGACCTGTACTGGAACGGCACGAACCAGCAGGGCATGAGCGTAGCGACGGGGCTGTACAAGGTGTTCATCTTCCTTGATAATGACACACAGAAGAGAAGGCTGAACGGGACCATTGGAATAACGAGATAATTTTTAAAATATAATAATCATGGCGCCTGCCGGTCGACGTTACCGTGCCTGTGATAATAAATAAACTTCTAAAATAACCATGCAACCTCAGCGGTATGCCGCTTCGCGGCGATAAAAATCCGTTAGAGATTTTTAGTTGCTTTCATATTCTTAACAGGCCCCGATTGTTAGAGCATATCAATAGCTATAATGTTTTCTTTTTCCGCCGTGTAGAGTTGGACCTGCCGAGGATGGATCGCCAGCCACCCGGGATTCCGCGAACCACAGGACTCCGGCGCCAAAGAGGGGTGTGCCCCCGGATCGCCGACGCCGCGCCATGCTTTCCTTTTTGACAATGCCGCGGCGGCGGAAGCCGGGGGCCAGGGGGAGACTTCCCCCACCATATCTTGGATATTATATTATACCCATGCACATAACCGACATTTTCAAACGGGACAAGACCACGTTCAGCTTTGAGTTTTTCCCGCCCAAAGACGCGGCCGCGTCGGAGCTTCTGTTCCACACGATAAAGGACATCATGCCGCTGGGGCCGTCGTACGTGAGCGTCACCTACGGCGCCGGGGGCTCCACGCGAACGCTCACGCACGACCTTGTGCTGCGCATACAAAAGGAAACCGGTCTTACTGTGATCTCGCACCTCACCTGCGTGGGGTCCTCGCAAAAGGAACTGCTCAAAATTCTTGAGACCTACACCGCACACGGCATAGAAAACATCATGGCCCTGCGCGGCGATCCGCCCAGGGGACAGACATCATTCGTGCCCGCGCCCGACGGCTGCGGCCACGCCGTGGAGCTCGTCGCGTTCATAAGAAAACATTTTCCGAAAATCGGGATCGGCGTTGCCGGGTTCCCCGAAGGACACCCCGAAACGCCAAACCGGCTGCGCGAAATGGAGTTCCTCAAGAAAAAAGTGGACGCCGGCGCGGACTTCGTGTGCACCCAGTTCTTCTTTGACAACCACGACTTCTTCGATTTCCGCGAGCGGTGCCTGCTCTCGGGCATCACCGTGCCCGTCCTCGCGGGCATCATGCCCGTCACCTCGATCAAGGGCATGCACCGTATGGCAGAGCTCTCGCCCGGCACCAACTTCCCCGCCCGCCTGCTCAAGGCGCTCTCGCGCGCCGAAGACGACCGGCACGTTGAGACCGTGGGCATCCATTGGGCAACCGAACAGGTGCGCGATCTGATTGACAACGGGGTAAAGGGCGTCCACTTCTACACGCTCAACAGGTCAAAGGCGACGTTAAAAATTTATGATGAGCTGGGAGTGACGAGCTCGGCGAGACTGAAACAGTAGGCGGAAAAAGTTTATACAATGTTCCGTTCGAGCGCGTAGGATAAACTTTTTATTGATTTTTGAGGTTTTGAAAGTTTATCATACGCCTAGTTGGTGTCAAAGCATGTGGCAATATAAGTAAAGGGTTTTAACTTGAATAGTGGTCCACCAAGATATCAGAGTTTCACAGGTAGAATTTTCTGTGATCTAGAAGAAGCAGAAAAGGCGGACTTCAAAGCATCGTCTCCTCATGCAATAGAAAAATTGAATGACGAGGACTTGTTGCTTCGATTCGCAGAACTTGCCGATAGTATGTGGATATTCGGTCCGAATCTTGAAGTAACAAGGTTCTTAGTGCGTGATCTGCCTATTTGGAAATCTGGAGTTCAGTGTATTTCAGAAATCAAGCGTAGGCATCTTGACAGTGAGACAGTTTTTCTATCTCTTGATGCACATATTGGGATAGGCCGAAAATCGATTAAATCAATGATGGGTGGTCGGCGTCTTCCCCGAGCAGGCACCGATAAACCAGTGAAGTTCATTAAAAAACAACATTTGGAAGACTTCATTAACAAGGGAATTGTTCAATTCTCTCCTGCGACACGGTTCCAAGACAAATCCTTGACCATAGCTCAGCAAGACAATGAAATTGAATATAGTAGCTACATAAATCCCGCCGGTGTTACAATATCAACCTTAGATGAACCGGAAAAGAAAATCCCGATCATTGACTCGACGAATTTAAAAATATCTAGGAAAATAGGTACTAATTATTACCTATTTTCAACGACGTATGGACCGGACCCTCGGCATTTTCTTGATTTTAACGCCGAAGCATGCGTTTTCATCGAAAATCCGGTGCAATTTATAAGACGAATTAGAGCCGCAATTGAGGCACAAAGCCTCGAATGGGAATGCATTCCATGGTTTTTCAAAGTCGGATATTTTGACAAGTATGAGGCATCAAAATATGCAATGGCATCGATGGCAAAGGACATAAAATACTGGTACCAATTCGAAACGAGACTAATTTTGCTTCCTCCCATAGGAAAACCTTCAAAGGAATTAGAACCGTTGCTTTTATCAATTGGGTCATTAGTTGACATCACATCAACATTCCAAACCATCTAAGAATTATGAATTTGCCACATGCAAAGCCACCAACACACGCAGCCGTGCCATGCCCGCTTGACATGACGGTTTCGCACCCGTCATGTCAGCAAAGTCATGTCGAAGACTCCGTCGTGGCTTCCGTCGGGTGGCGAGATTGTAGGCGGGCACGACAGGCGGGTTGCGCACACCTTACAGTCTAATTCATATCATGCAACAGTAAAGGAAGAAATAAAAAATGCCAAAAACCCTCATTTCCGTGCTTTTCCCCGTGGCCATGATAGCCGTCATCGTCAGTGTAGATTTACTTTTCTTTAGGCACCGGGTCTGGTTCTGGGAACGGTTGATGGCGAACATCGGCATTGTCCTGGTGTTCGTTGCCTTCTATTTGAGATTCTTTAGGAAACCTTAATCTGAGCGCGGCGGCAGCGCTTGCTTGCCTGAGCCGCATTGTTGGGATCGCGCTCATGGGTAGTTCGGACACTCATCTGCATTATTAAAGACATTTCCCGCTCCTCAACATTATAATTTATACATAACACCATATCCTCTTCGAATTCCTTTTTTATAGTATAGGGGGACCTCATGCCCTATCCAAAATCCATCTTGATTCTTATCCTCGCAGCTGTTTGCGCTTATTCCCAAATAATCCCGTCTGACCGCATCACGGACTGGACCCCCAACGTCATTGTGGGCGTGCCCGGCGGCATTCCGAACCGCACGGTCATAGGCGTAAAAGTTGATTCCGCCGCTTTTGGAACGGGAAAGGTCGACGCCTCGGCCGCGATCGGCGCAGCCATTGACTCATGCGGTTCCGGGCAAGTGGTGTATATTCCGGGCGGCACCTACCGTCTTGACAGCCGCGTGTACCGCGCCTATGCGTCCGATATCACCATACGGGGAGCGGGCATGGGAAAAACCGTGCTGAAGGCGAACGAGTCCGGCCAGACGCTGCTGCTCGGCACGAGCGACTGGCCGCGGCCGACCGCGGGGCTCGCGATCACGGCGGGCGCGGCCAAGGGAAGCTCGGTGCTCACGGTCGCCGACGCGTCGAGCATTACCGTTGGTAAACTGGTGCGGGTGGAGCAGGACAATCTGTCCTATGTCATTTCCGGGTCCGAGCCCACGACCGACACCAAGGCAATGACCGCGATGTTCAAGGTGACTGCGAAGACCGCGACCACCGTGACCATTGCTCCCCCGCTGCCGTTTGATTTCACCAAGTCTCCCGCGCTCGTCCAGTATTCGATCGCCCCGCTGAGCGGCACCGGCGTGGAAGACCTCACCGTGGACTGCAACGACTCATCGTGGACGGGCATCGAGTTCGACCAGGCGTGGGGCTGCTGGGTGAAGAACGTGGAGATCATCAACTCGACCGGCCGCCAGATGTTCATGGTCTGTTTTGTCAATGGCGAGGTCAGGCACAACTACACGCACAGCGTCGTGGGCGGCGGGCCCAACCACGAGGGCATCGACTTCTACGAGGACGGCTCCTTCAACCTGGTCGAGGACAACATCACGTACAATGGCGGGTTCCCCGGCATCATCCTGGGCGACTCGCGGGGCGGGTGCGTGGGCAACGTGATCGCGTACAATTTTTCCTATGATGTCAACACGGGCGACAGCACCATGGCGGGCATGGACATCTCCGTGAGCCACGGGCCGCACAACATGCTCAACCTGGTGGAGGGCAACATCGCGGGCGGCATGGGCAGCGACGGGTATTTCGGCTCCACGAGCCACATCCTGCTCGCGCGCAACTGGTTCACGGCCACGCACCCCACGGGCACCGACAACCTCATCGCCGTGAACGTGGGCAGGTGGAACAATTATTTCAGCGTGGTGGGCAACATTCTCGGCACGAGCGCGTTTCCGGCGACCGGCCTGTTCCAGCCGGTCGCATCGTTCAGCTACGCGAGCCAGGTGATTTACAAACTGGGATTCCCCAACATGGGGAACAACGGGTTCTCCCAGACCTGGGGCCCCACGACCCCGCCTGATTACACGCTGCAATCCGTTAACCAGCCCGGCGGCGACGGCCACGGCAGCGGCGGCAACTCGCTGCAGGAGCTCGACCTCAATGTCAAGGCCACCATGCTGCGCCACGGGAACTACGACTACCTGAACAAGGCGGTCCTGTGGGACTCGACGATTGCGGACCACGGCATTCCGAACAGCTATTACCGTGCTGTCAAGCCGGCGTTTTTCGGAACGCTCGCGTGGCCGCCGTTCGATCCCGCCTCGCCTCCGGGCGCATTCAACAACGCGAACATCAGCAGGATACCGGCGGGATACCGGTATGTCAACGGCATCGATCCGCCGGGCGCGAATGCGGTTGACGGGGGGATAAGCACGGCGCCGTTTTATCAGGGACTTGGCCTTAAGGCAAGATACAGTCGCAGCGGTCAAGTTCTTTGGGTCTGCTATCAAATTCCGAAAGCGTCGCATGTTGACCTTTCGGTTTTTGATTTGAATGGCCGCTTGGTTAAATCGCTGGCAAGCGGCAATGAAGAAGCCGGATTTCATCAGGCATTTTGGAAAGGAAAAGAATCAACCATTTTTCATTCCGGCGTTTATTGTGTTATAATAAAAGCAAACGGGCATTCTGAATCAACAAGAGTGGTAATTTCAAGATGACAAACTGCCTCGCGAAGCGCCGGGGCACCCGGATTTTAATTTATTTTTAATAGAAGTTACGTCTTACAAGGAGAGCCATGAACAACTTCATCCTCAAAGAACACCTCGAGCACCTGCACGAGGAGCTCCAGACCATCGACGCTGTCGACGAGGAATCGAAAACGCTGCTCGCGGAAATCCAGGCCGACGTCAGGACGCTCCTGGCGCACAAGGGCGCCACGCCGTCGCCGCATCACGCGCCGATCAAGGAGCGGCTCGCCGAGAGCGCGCGGCATTTCGATTCGTCGCACCCGACGCTCGCGGCGACGATCAGGACCGTGGTGAACGCGCTTAACAATATGGGAATTTGAGCGCCGCAAAGCTGTTACGGGAGCACCAGCACCTTTTCGAGCGGGGAATTTTCATTCTGACTGATAAAAAAGAAACCATTATTTGGGATTGAGCGATTATCCACCCGTTTCCCCGCAAGATCATACACCATCAAACCCCTGTTTGATTGGACATAACGCCGGAACATGCCGACGCTCATGGGATTCGCATGGCGCAACGAAAGAGCGCGAGGCCCGGCATCCGCCCTTATTATTCCCGCCGCACCGTATTCGTATGCGCCCGCGTCCCAATTTCCGGTTGACGGACGCGGCTTGGGGGCCCTCGCCGGCGCAACCACGGCATGGTTCACCGAATCGTATTCAACCGCGTACGTCGCGTCCCTGCACAAATCAGGCATGGTCGCGCACAGGTTTGAGAAGTTGACGCCCGCGCCGACGGTCGCGTTGTTCGCGGCGGCGGGTGAAAGGGCATAGAGCTGACCGGCGTTGTACCCCTGCGCGGCCGCCTGCGCCGTGGTCTGCAGCACGTTGCCGCCGTCATTGACGCCCGTGGTGCCGGTGACGTCGCAATAGGAATTCGCGTTGACGCAATGGTTGTTCGCGTAGTGGGTGACCGACCGGGGCGACGCTTCGCCGTTTCCCATGCACGCGCCGCCGTTGCTCATCACCGTGTTGTTATAGACGTAATACGTGCCGGTGTTCCCGCTTGACGGATGCGCGCCGATGGCCATGATCCCGTTGTCCACGTCGTACAGCACGTTGTTGAAGGCGTAGGTGGTGCAACTGGCGCACCCGGCGTTGCCGTTGAGCCAGAACGCCATTCCGCCGGCGCAGCCCGAGTGCCGCACCACGTTGTTGTACGCGAGGAGCCTTGACCCGCTTTCCGGATGAAAGACGAAAATCAGGTTGCAGTGGTCGCCGGCGTACGAAAGGACATTGTGCTCGACGAGGTTGTCGTGCACCACGTTGAAGTCGCCCAGGAGGCCGCTCACCACGTACCGTATGACGTTGTTGTAAACATAGGTGCCGTTGAGGATGCCGTTGCCGTCGTTTTGCGCTCCGCCGGCGCCGTCGATGACATTGTCGTGGAACGACGTCTCGTCGTGCGGATATCCGCCGTGCGCCTCGATCGAATACGACTGCCCGTTGTCCGTGCTGCCGGCCGCGTGCGTCCAGCCGTGCACGTAGCAGTTTCTCACCTCGATGAAGGAGTTCAGCGTCAATACGCTGTTCGCGCCGCCGCCCCCGGTGTCCTTGTACAATCCGGTGAATTCCATGTTGTCAATTATGACGTAGCTGCCGCTCACCTGGAGCTGGTTGCCGCCGCTGGCGCAGGCCGTTCCGCGGCAATCGAACACCGGCCGCTTCCAGGAGCCCCCGGCATACCAGGTTTTGTCCACGCCGATGTAGATCCAGGAGGCGGCGGTTCCCGGCCAATGCCAGTCGACGACCTGGCTTGAGGCTCCCCATGTATCGCCGCCGCGGAGAATGAAGCTGTCCCCCGCCGCGGGCGCAAAGGAGGCGCATGCGGCGCCGCAGTCGGCCATGCCGGGCAGGTGCGCCCAGGCAAGGGATTTGGTCCGTGCCTGGGCTGCGGTGTGAGAATCCGAGCCGTTCGCCGCGATGTAGTACGTGGCTCCCCACGCTGCCGGGCATGCTACCAGAAAGACTAGCATTATATTTTTCATATGGCCTATTTCAAGAAAATAGACAATCCTCTGGATAATTGCAAATTCGGAAAAAAGTGGGTAGTGTCCTAATTTGAATTTAGAGAATGTTTTATGGTTTCCTTTGCTTTCTTGGCCTGCCACCTTTATTCGGAATATATGCATTAATCTCTTTAATATCTATAAAAACATGCCAACCAATTCTTCTAGCCGTTTTAAAAGTTTTCTTTTTTACCAAAAAAGACATATCTTGAGGGGTTACATCCAACCTTTTAGCTGCCTCAGATAGCGATATGTCGGTTTGGGGATTATAGTATATCATTTACAAAAACTACTTGAAATATTCAAGTAGTTAATATATATTTAATATAGTATAATGTTGTACACATAATAAAAAGGCCGTTTATAAACGGCCTTAATGCAAAGCAAATGAAAATATTAAAATTTAAAAATTGCTTGCTTTCTTCAACTGATCATTCATTGGAGGCTGGAGATACTGAATCATCTCTTCTTCGTAGTAATCACGGTCTTTTTGCAGCGAAACAACCCGAGCGTGTATATGGGTCGCACCACGTCGGATTGCCTCATTCAGCCTTTCATGATTCGGAAGTCGAACCGAAAAATCGTTTGTTTGGCCTATATAAAGTGCATACCAAATATTAGCACTCGTTTTATAGGCAAAAATATAAAGACCAGCAACATTGTTCCACTCTGTGTTAAGACCATAAATACTGAAGGAAATAGATTGCTGTTTATTATAAGGCCAACTACATTCACTCATAAAATATCCTTTTTGTTGGGCAATTATTATTTTAATTGCTCGTAGTTAATGGTAACAAAAAATCCGCACGGTCGCAAGCCCGTTGCGGTCCGACTCCTAACAAGGGGTTGGTAAAAGGGAAGCTTCTTAGGCCGCTAACCGAGAGAAAGCTTCCCTTATTTTGTTATGGTGACATTGGCAGCCTTTCTAATAAAATCGCTTAAAATTAATTACCTACGTATAGTGTTAAAAGGCATGAATGCATTTATAATATACAGTATATTGATATTTTTGGTCAAGTATTAGCACTCTTTGTTATCGAGTGCCAATAGTTATCATTTTTACCTAAATAACGAAAATTTACTACTCCTATTTAATTTCGATTTGATCTCCGTTGTATTTTTAAATTTTAATTTGCCAGATCGACCAAATCGCCCACAGTTAGCACCTTTGAAACGGCCCCAACAGCCATAGCTGGAGTCATTCTAAGAGTATTGTGTATCTTCACAAAATTGTAGTATCCGAAATGTAATGCAACCGCCGATTTAAAATTTTCAAGTTTCTTACTGAATGCATTTGTTAGTCTTGTCAGCCGTCTGCAATGCATTCTCATGGTCAGATTTTGCCTTTCAATATATGAAGTGCTGATATCTTCTTTTTCGGGATTACCAATTATTTTCGTTTTCTTCACGCTCACTATTTGAGCAGGACTATACCTACTTTCCGTAGAATTATCAGTTGTGGAGTAGGTTTTTACTATTTGACCATAATCCACATTACATCCAAAAACGTTATCAATCGCTTCCACATAGGCCGGAAGGCTGTCCGATGAAATCTGAATTCTGTTTTTAAGGCGTGTAGAAAGATCGCTTATGAATGCATTGGCGGTTTCAGAATCACGTTGCCCGATCTTGAAGCAGGGAACGGCCTTTGTGTTTGCATCAATAGCAATAAACGTCCAGACACTACCGAGGCCAAAAGCTTTATCTATTTGGGATACGTTTTTCTGTTTCTTACCGACATAGCCCCATATCTCATCAACCTGAATATTTTCACAAGAAAGATTTCTCATCTTTTCATCAAGCAGTCTTCCACAAGCGTCTCCAACCCGAACGCCAAGGCGCATTATAGTGTCACGATGAATTTCAGTCATTCTCTCGACTGAGCGGATACTTGCGCCCTCTGCCAAAGCGGAGATAGCTTGAATCTGGCGGTCTCGTGTTAATTTATACATTGCAAAGCTCCTGTAAAAGATGTATATTTACAGAGAAGAGATGGAGGCAGTCGGAATTGAACCGACCTGGGAGAATGTAGAGTCCGCCTTGGTCACCATGACCTGCCCCCACCAAATTGAATAGCCCTGAGAGTTACAGCTCTTGGGGCTTTTTTGTTTTCGTTCTTCATATTATAAATATACTTTTTTATCGCACGAAAGTCAAGATAAAAAAGAGATTAATTTCTAAAACAATACAATTGATCAGAGATTAATATTGACTTTTATCGTTTTTAAGTATATATTATATGGTAGAACGGAGGAAATATGCAAAATCAGAAAGCTCAAGTCCAGAACGACAGTGCCACTTTAAAAAAAAGAACCGTGTTTGACAGAAGTCCAAGCTATCCAGGAATAGACCTTAAAACCGCATTAGAACGAGCACGTGAACTATACGAAAAGGATAGGCAGAATTGGGCTAATATAGAGGTTGTTGTCGGACATTGGGGATATAAGAATGCAAAGGTTGGCCCGGCTATGGTCACTATAGCGGCTATGAAAAAATTTGGGATATTAGAAACTCAGGGATTAAGTGATAAAAAAGAAGCGAGGCTAACGAAAGATGCTATCGAATTTTTGATAGATAACAGAGCCGAATCACCTGAAAGGGACGAATTAATTAAAAAATTAGCCTTGACCCCTGAAATACATAGCAGTTTATGGAAAGAGTACAATGGTCACCTTCCATCGAATGAAAATTTAAAATATAATCTTAGAAAAAAAGGCTTTAGTGAAACGGGGGCGGATGAATTTATTAAAGAATTTAGGTCAACAATCGCTCATTCTGGTATTGACAAATCTCCAGAATCATCGTATATTAGTGGCGATGATCCTGCGGGACAAGGGGAAGGAATTAAAGACCCACCTAAGCCAGAAGGTAATCAAATTCCCCCCAAGGGCGATGATCTAAAGCCTCCCGCTTTTATTATTCCCAAAAAAGGCGGAGAAATGCGCACATACCCAATAACATTTTTAGACGGATCGCAAGGAAGTTTTACCATACCTTTCCCTATGACCAAAGAGGATTGGGACCGTATGAAGAAACAGCTGGATTTTCAATTGGAAATGCTAGAACCTGTCCATGTCAAAACAGAACCAGCTCCAGAGATGAAAAAAGAAAATAATGGATAACATAGAATCTCTGAGGAAGGCCATTAAGAAACTCCACGGCTGCGACTCAGAGTATACAGAGTCTGTTCCAGTCAAAGAGACCTTCAAGGGCCAGACGGTGTGGGAAGGTGTCGTTGAGGTGTTTAATCTTATCGGCCACCCAAAAGCCAAGAGATGTTATGCTTGGAGTCATGCCGAAGGAATAAACGATTCAGAAACCCGCTATGTGGTAGTTCTGGAATTACCGCCAGTGAATTCTGCGAGAACAGCTGTTCAAGCAAATATTGTAAGTAGGTATAAATAGGGACTTAAAAGTGAATCATGTATTCGCCAGTACGAAAAGAAAAATACATTGATCTAAAGGTAACCATCATATTACGTCCAATAATAAGCGTGTGGTTAGGCAAGTCTTTGGGTAACTCAATAAATTGAACTGCAGGAAAAAACCTCACTACAGAATTTCTCAAGATAAGTCCAAAACAACCATTTCTAACTATACATTGGGTAGTGTTTCCAGAAGCATCTGTTGAAGGTCTGTAGCCTGCAATTGGAAGATTTAAGCTTTTAGCAAGCGAAGGATTAATACAGCAATTCGAGGCGCCAGTATCAAGCAAACCATTTGCTGGGTGAAGATCAGGAGTTGGAATATTAGGAGTAGGAGTCTGTGGCTGTGGTTGTGCAATGGGTAGACCTACTACACAACTTACCACAGGCCCTCTTGCTACAATAACCCCAACATTATTACCATATGCTTCTATTGGCATATCGCGCCACAAACAAAATTGGTAACATCTGATTCATTTATTGCCTGTTGTATTAAGAAATTTTCGTCAGTGAACTGGGCTTTTGCCCAAATATATGCAGTTTCAAATGAATCAAAAGAGCCTTTTATTTCTTTATCATGAATCACTATAAACTTGTCTTTTTTTGAAACATCGTCCAATAGACTTTGTTTAATGGAAACGAAGAATTCGTAGTTTTCCTTTAGTATTTTTTCGTCCTGCATTTTAGGCTCCTTTGTTTGACTCAATTTAAATTGTACCATTAGTTACAATCAAGAGCAAAGTGAATTGTTCTCTTACCTGTTTTTAAATGCAATAACAATGCCAAAATCTATTTTATTCCAAGATAGAAAATATAAAATTATTGATTAATGGATATTCAAATTAGGACACTACCAAAAAGTGAATTTCCTGCCCTGAAAAGAATATAAATCTCAATTTGCAAGGAATGAATTCTGACGTTATATTTGTGGTTATGACAAATGTAATAAGAAAAGGAGGGAATCCATGAAGTCCGTTCAATCAACGCTGGTTCATATTTTCATGGTGATGACCTTATGTGCGATGATTTGCAAGCAGCCGGAAGCCGCGACCGTCGCAGCGGTCAATTGCTCGGACACCGCGGTCCAGGCCGCGATCAACGCGGCCAATGACGGCGACACGGTGGCGCTTCCCAAAGGAAGCGCCGTGTGGAGAAAGACCGTGACCGTGGGCACGGAGACCGCGTGGAACCCGCCCGCGTGGAACACCATTGCGCTCGTGATAAAGGGCGCGGGCATGGACAGCACGGTCATCATCGACAGCATCCCGACGCCGGCGTCGGGCAATCCCCGGGGTACCTTGCTCGACATTGCGACGAAGGCGGGAGGCCTCACGCGCATCACCGGCATGACCTTCAACAGCGCGGTGTATCCCAACCTTGACCCCGATGTTTACAATCCGGCAATGGTCTCCATCAGCGGTTATTCCCAGACCTGGCGCATCGACCACGTGCACTTTGTCGTGGGGACCGGCAACGGCATCACCACCGGCGGCTCGACCTACGGCGTGATCGACCACAACATATTCGACCTGGTCGGATGGCATTTCGGCATGTATATATTTCACCCGAACTGGAACCAGAAGGCAAACGGCGACGGCTCGTGGGCCGATTCGCTGTACGCCGGCACGGTAAAGGCAATTTACATTGAGGACAACGTCTTCAACGCCTCGCCCTACAGCGCGGCCGTTGACGGATGGTCGGGCGGCAGGGCCGTGTTCCGCTACAACACGCTGCGCGACGCGACCATCGCCAACCACGGCACCGACTCGCCCGGCAGGCTGCGCAGCATGCGCATGATGGAAATCTACAACAACACGATCACGCTCGACGACTCGGCGCAATACTATTATGTTGGTCAGCTCCGCGGCGGCACGTTCATCGTGTTCAACAACACCATCACCAGCATCTTCCCGGGCGCGTTCGTGATAGAAAATTACCGCGACTACGACACGTTCGATCCCTGGGGAAAATGCGACGGCACGAGCCCGTTCGACGTCAACGACGGCGTCACTTACGACTCGGGCACGTGCACGGGCGCAAACGGAAGCAAGACCATGGTCTGCGCCGACAGGAATTGGACGCCAAACCAGTGGCAGGGTTATCACGTGCACAACCTTGCCAAGGGCCAGAGCGACCTGATCGTTTCGAACACCGCCGACACGCTGGTGACCAGCGGCCTCACCTGGCACGCGCCGGTGCTGACGTGGAACAACGGTGACCAGTTCCGGATCCTTCGCGCAACGGTCTGCATCGACCAGCGCGGCAGAGGGATCGGAGACCTTATTTCAGGCGACGCGCCGCCGTACGGGACCGGCATAACGCCGCAGGCCTGGCCGCATCAGGCGCCGGAACCGACCTATGCATGGAACAACACGGTCAACGGCAGCGCAGACCTGGCAAAAATCACCAGCACGAACCCGTGGCGCATCAAGGAAAACAGGGATTTCTATAACAGTCCCATGCCGGGATACACGCCGTTCACCTATCCGCACCCGCTCGTTGGCGCTGGGAACGAAGTGCGTATGCCCGCATTTCGTCCGGCATCGTGTGCCGCCTCGGTACTGCTTGAAAAGGTCTCCGGCGACCGGGCAGTGTTCCGCGTTTCATTGAGAAATCCCGCGCCGTATCGTATTTCAGTTTGCGACGCCCAGGGCCGGGGGCTTTGGGAATTCGCTGCTGGCATGGGCGAGAACAACGTTACCTGGCGCTTTGGTGCAAATGGAATGAAGGAAAATGGAGTATATTTCGTCAAGGTGACCAGTGAAAAGGAGACAATAAGCGGGCGATTCACGGTGGTGAGATAGGAACGAACGCATGCGCGCATCTTTATTTATTCTGTTGATGATCCTCACTTCACGTGCCGTTACCATTGAAGAAATAAACGGGAGATACCTGAATTATTCGGCCCTCAACATAAAAGGAATCTCTTTTGACTTCACCTGCCTTCAGATTCAACAGAAAATTACCGATATTTACGACCTTCTTGTCAAAAAGGGTTACACTTGCCAAGCTGACCAGTTGAAACGGCTCAAGATATCCGCATCCTGGAATATCGGCGCCGATCCCGCGGCAACAGCTTCAGCGGTTTCACCAATAGGAATTCCCGCTTCGGATTCCGGGATTCAGCAAATCGTTGACGGATACAAGAAACAGGCGCTGGGGTTTTTGAATCAGTGGCGAAGCACGGTGGGCGAACCGGCGATAACCAAGTTTCTCAAGCAGCCGGCCGTTTCGGAATTTCAGGACAGCATTGTGGTGGATTATGATAAAACCGGCGGACACCAACGGGATGTCTTTTCCAGAAATTTTGAAAAACTTCATTCCACCTTTTCATCAAAATCGCAATCCATGTTTTTCTCAATCGACTTTCATCGCCTCAACGGCAGCCTTGTCCCGGCCGTCATTTCCGCGAACGTGGAAAACGCTTATTCGTCAACCTTAGTTATTGACTACGACACCATTTCGGGGAAGATGACGGTGCCGGAGCACGCCACATTCCAATTTTCTTCAACCCTGATGAACTCGAAACTTTCGTTCACGATTTCCAATTTCAGGTTCTATTTCAAGGCCAACCGGCACGGCGGCAAGTGGCCGGACGGTCAATGATCCGTTTCCCGTTTGTCATAAAGGAGAAACTCATGAGCAACGTGCGCGATTTTTCGGGGCTTTTTGTACGCATCGCGACCGTTATGTCTTTGTCCAGTTCAATTTCTTACGCCGCGGTTCCCGCCGGCTACGGCGGCAGGCCTTATCCCATGATCAGCGGACCCAGCGGTTCATGCTACAACTGTCACATTCCGCATGAAGTTCCCGGCCGTATCGATTTTCATCACTATGATGTTGGCGGGCCGAACGTGTCATTTTCCCAGAAAGACACCGCGTACGGTCTTGCCTCGGCCGGCGGCACCGCTGGCGGCAGAGACAACGACGGCGACCACACGTGGCCCGCGTTCTTTCTCACCTGGCATCCGGACCACGACACCCTGTACGCCGCGGGCGTCAATTATCCCAGCGGCGCGCGATATCCGGTTGCCGACACCGCGGTGTCGGACTGGTACATCGGGTCCTGCCATTCGGGCGATTGGACAAAGTTTACCATTCACGTCCCCAAGGCGGGCACATACTGGATCAGCTCGATTTTTGCCGCCGCGGCCGCGACGATTCAGTTCCACATCAGTTTCATGACCGACACGCGCACCGCAAACACACCATCAATCACTTTTCAGGGAACCGGAAGCAGCCACGCTTGGAGGCAGTTCAACGATTTTGCCTCGGTGGCGCTCGATTCCGGCCTTCAGGTGATGCAATTCTATAACGAGTCGGACGGCATAAGCCAGGATTTCATTTATATCGCGGCGGATTCCGGGCATTTTACTTTGGCGACAAATCGGATGTTTCAAATGACAGCCGCCGATAATACTTTCCACATCGTAATAAGCGATACGCGGGCGGGGTTTTCGCTGCCCGATGCGGGAAGAACTGAGGTTTTAATCATTGATTGCGGCGGAAGGAAACTATCGGACCTGGCCGACCGCAGCATGAGCGCCGGACGGCATATCTTCCCCATCCCCGACCTTTTGCCCGGGGTATATTTCCTATATGTCAAGCACAATGGGAATGACGCGGTTGTGAAATTCCAGAATATTGTCAAATAGTATACGTTGACACGGTGGCGAACAGGCCTCGCCTCTTGTACGGGCGCTATTTTACCGACACGATTTTCACCACCAGCACTCCGGCGACGCGGTTTGTCTTGCCCCGAACGCGTATCACGTTCCTTCCGGTAAACGTGTTCAGCTTTTTTCCGCCAAGGTCGTACACGCAGACCGTGACCCTCCCGCCCTTAAGCTCGGCCGGCACGACAAACCTATCGCCCGTCACGCTGTAGATGCGCCCGACGCAGGCGCCTTTCACGGGCCGGGCGGGCGGCTGTTTCACGACGGTGGCCGGCAACTTTACAAACGAATAATACTCCACCGGCGTCAGGGCGTATCCCTGCGGAGCGGAGCCGTCGTGCGTCAGCACAATGATGCTGTTCATGCCGCCCAGCCAGCACTGCGGGACGAACAGCGGCGGCTGGCTGGTGATCTGCCGGCCGAGGCAGTGTCCGTTCACCCATACCACTCCCTGGCTGTTTGTGGTTACCGCGGCGCTGAGCGTCCATGTTTCCAGGGCGTTGGACGGCGGCGTGTAATTGAAATCCATGCGCCAGAGCTTGGGCTTGCTGTCGTTGGGCGCCGCTGACGCCGGAGCCCATTGGCCCGCCAGCAGCGCGGACCAGGCCGCCGGTGAAATGGTGCCCATCATGGGACTTTCGGCAACTCCGTCGAATCCCCCTTTGAACCGCCAGCCGGTCACCGCGGCACCGTTTATGGTCACGTTGCCGAATATGCCCGACCGCCACATGTTTTGCGGGCCCGTCGCGTACGAGCCGAACGCCTTGTCCCTGGTGTAATCAACGGCGAGCAGGGCGATGGTGTTGGCGCCCTTCACAAGCTGCATCTGGGTGCTGTTGAGCCCCACGTAGGAACCGTTTACAAACAGGATATACTCGTCCTGGACATTCGCGACACTAAGCGCGGCCGCTCCGTCCTGCTGCGCCGTGTAGGTCGCGCGGTACCAGCCGTAGCCGTTTGGCCAACCGTAATAGGTCATATCTTGCGGAGTTGCGCTGGTCTGCCACGATGAATCGTCGTACGCCGCGCCGGCCTCCGCGGCGGCCGTGGTCCAGGTCCAGCCCGATGAGAAGTTCTTCGCCGCAGGAGCGGCAGCGGCTCCGCCGGTGATCATGGTCCTTCCCGCGGACGTGTACACGATTGCGCGTCCGCCGGCCGAAGGAAAATGAATGTTCCGGTTTTCATCAACGTAATGCTGGCCGCATACGATGAAGTCGCTGTCGGCCCAGGTCCGATCAGCCATGGACTCGTTCATGATGAGCAGGTGCAGCGTCTGGCCGTTGCCGGCATCGCACGCCGCCTCGAACACCGAATCTGCAGATGGATAGGTGAACAGCAGGCGCGCCTTGCGCACGAGAGCGTCCCATGTCCACGGCGATGCGGGCGGGGGCGCGGGCGCGGTGCTGAAAGAAAGCGAGAGCTCGCCGCTGCCCGCAGGCGGGCCGTAAAGAATAAGATAACGGTCGTTTCCCAGACCCTGCATGTCAAGCACGTTCGCCGCGCTGTAATCGATGGCGACGTTGGGCGTTACCGGAACGTCGGAAAGAAAATACGCGAACTTCCCCGGCGCAAGCGTTTCGGTATAGGTTGCCGGGACGGTGATATTCTTATCTGTCCATTTTACGTTGAACGACACGGGCGATGCGGCCGTGTCCATGACAAAGGCGATCTTTCCCGTGACGGTGGTGTGCACCCATGACCTGAGGCCCGACGGAAGCGGGCCCACCAGAAGGCCGCCGTTCGAGGAAGACGAGAGGACCGCGCCAAACGTTTTTGCGAGCATGGCTGCCTGCTTGATGGACCAATATTCGGTCCGAAACTGCCCCAGCTCGCCGATCGGTGCGCCGTAATCATAGCTCGTGATGCGCTGGTCGGAGCTGGCCGTGTACCCGAAATTCGTGCCGCCGTGAATCATGTACAGCGACATTCCGGCCGTGCCCGCCACAAGAATCTTCCATACAGCGCGGTCGACCCTTGCCGAATCGGAAAATTCGCCGTATTGGCCGATCCAGCCCGTCCACAGCTCCGAGGCGAACCATGGCGGCGGGCCCGGGGGAAAGGTGCCGGGATCGAATTCGTTGCCGTTGTTCGTGAGCGACCAGATGTACGGCACCTCGAGGCCGAGTGAATACGCCTCGTCAATGAGATGTTGCTTGTACGCCGCGTCCGGCGACGGCGCGTAGTATTCGTTTTCGATCGCCACCGCGATGACGCAGCCGCCCCTGCTTATCTGGTGCTTTACGATGATCGGGAATTCTTTTGCGTAAAAGGTGTCGGCGCACTGGAGAAACTGCGCATTCGAGCAGCGGTAGAGTATGCCCGGCACGTCCACGGTCCACGGCGCGTTTCCGCCGAAGTCGATCTCCGCGCACACGTACGGGCCGGCGCGGACGATGGCGTACATTCCCAGTTCCTCGATGAGCGAAAGCCAGGCGTCGATGTCAAGATTGTCCTCGAAATGGTACTGGCCCCGCACCGGCTCCATCAGATTCCAGTAGGTGTAGAACGTGATCGCGTTGAACCCGGACCGTTTTATCCTCGTCAAGCGGTCGCGCCACAGCTCCCGCGGAACGCGCCAATAGTCGATGTCACCGGAAAAAACGTAGACCGGGTTTCCCTTGACGACAAACCCGCGGTCGGTGTAGGTAATGGATGATGTCGCAACGGCCTTTTCGCGGTTGAGCTGGCCAAGTACGCATGCAGGGATGCACAACATTACAATAAAAACGCCGGCGATAGTGAACCTCATACCTGCTTTCATGGTCACCTTTTCAAAAATGGCAAGGACCTGCGGGGAATTCTTTGCGACAGTCGCTCAATTTTCATCCTATTATGAATGAGTATCTTTTAATGAAAATATATTTCGATGCCACCGAAGACCTAAGCCTGATCGTTTTTCACTATGTCATCCACATATTAAATCAACAGCCAATCCTTTCAATGGCGAAAATGGCATCATTTGAATATATTTTCTTTATAAAGGGGGGATCATGCAATCAATCATCATCTCAATTCCGCTATTCTTATTTATTATAGTCCAGATCGTCTTTCCCCAGCCTGAATTTTCACCCGACAGCATTATAAAGGTGTGCATGCGCGTCGCAGACTCCAGGCTCACGAGCCGCATGGACCGCGGCTGGCAGGGCGGGACCTACATGGACGGCGTCATGGCAATGTACCAGATGACAAAAAACGCAAAGTATCTCGACACCGCCATCGCCTGGGGCAATTATTACCAATGGATGCCCAACACCGACGGCAACGACGTCGGCAACCACGGCGACACCATTAAAAACAATTTCGACAGCTGGTGCTGCTTTCACGCATATTTCGAGGTGTTCGAACAGGACACCTCGCCCGCCAATTTCTACAGGGTAAAGGCCGCCACGGTGGCCTCGAAATACATGGCGTATGTGGATCCGCCCCCGTTCGGCGGGAACAAAAACGACCCGGTGTGGCCGATCTTCGACCACCTTTACATGTCTGCGCCCGCCCTAGCTTATACGGGCCATGTCCTGCACGACACCGCGATGCTCGATACGATTTACAGCTTCTACAAGAACAACGCCGACAGGCACCATTACTGTGCAAGGGACAGCCTATGGGGAAGCAATGTGTTCAACGTATGCTCGACGACGCCCGACATCCATTACTGGGCCCAGGGAAACGGCTGGGTGTCGGGAAGCCTTGGCCTCATCCACAAGAACCTTCCCAAGGGCCGCGCCGGCACCCAGTGGTTCGAATCCATGATCAAGGCGCATATCACCAGGCTCGTCGAGTTCCAGAACGACACCGACGGCCTGTGGCGCAGCGACATCAACCATCAGTCCGTATATCCCAGCAAGGAAACAAGCGGCTCGGTCTTTTTCCTCTACGAAATATTGTACGCGATCAACAACGGCATTGTTGACAGAAACGCATTCGAGGGCGCCGCGAAAAAGGCGTGGACCGGGCTCTTGGGATGCATCGGGAGCGACAACCATATCGGCTATGCGCAAGGGGCATGGTCGTCGCCCGGGCCCGTGACGGCCGGCGACAACAACGAATGGACCGACGGCGGGTTCTGCATGGCGGGGAACGAATTGTACAAGCTCATGGCATCGACAAGTATATCCGTTAAACCTGTCGCAACAGGCGTTTCCGGGTCGTCAACGCGGGTCCGGTCGCTGAATTCGTTCGGGACCGGACGGATCGCTGTTCCGGTCGGCGCGCGCAGCTTGGAGATTTACAACATCAGAGGACGGCTTGTGTACGAGCAAATGCTTGACGCATCAGGAAAGCAACGGTTCCTTACCCTGCCGCAGACGGTTTCCGCGGCCGGGGCATTACTCGTGAAGTTTCAGAATCCCTGAGCACTTTATCCCTCTTTTGAAGACCGCTCAATTCTTTTGATCCTGTTGTCCGCGGACGCTTATGCAGACGATTTCCCTTTTCATGGCGCCGCTTCCGTGTTTGCGGCTGTATTTGGTCTGATTCGTTTTCTTTAACAAACTTAAGCAATTTCTCTGCTTGCCTCTATTAATCTCCTGAGGTATTTTAAGAAATGTTTTTCCAATTTCAGGGGCGGCCTAAAAGCCGGGAGGGGACTGTTGAATTCATGAATTAAAGCGAATAAATCGTCCCATCCAAAACACTCCTTCCAATTCTTTAAAAGATTCAATTCTTATCGCCTAATGGAGGCGCTATGCGGCAGATAACGATAATTGCAGCGGCAATAAGCATCTTGCTAATCGTTCAGCAGTGCAGCAACAATGCATCCCTAAATGTCTTCAATGGAAGGATGGAAACACAGGTCTTCCCAATCGATACGCAATATAATTTTTCCCCGTTTACATATCATTTGTATGCCGATACGGTTACCTGGGTGTATCAATACCCCCCGGGAGGAGGCACCCGTGCGAGCATCATTATAAAAGGGAATGATTCAATATTCACGGGACGAACGTTTTACGGAACTATCGTCACCAGCCCGGGAACGTTAATTGATACCAGCCAAATCCGGCTAAATTACCTTGATCTTGCGGTCGAAACGTACGCCGGCATCGTTCACCTGCCGCTTACCTTCAACAATGTCGGCGGATTCATCGACACCGTGCTCGTCGACACCTCTCGTACGTCCGGGGTCATACTCCCTGCGAGCAGCCGGCTCTTTGTTACGCTGGTCAACCTCACGCCCGATACCATTCCGAATATGCTTGATACCACCCTTCAGTACCCGCTTGACACCATACTTTTGACCGATCCCCATGCGGCAGGAGGGCAACAATGAATACCGCTTATTTGCACCCGTCAAGGAGATTGCGCACCATGAAGACCCTCAACAAGGCATGCCTGTTCTCAGCAGCGCTCCTTTTTCTTGCGGCCGACGCGTTTGCTTTGGCCTATTTTCCATCCTCCGACACGCTTAGTTTATCGATACAGAGGCCTGCCAATTATGAAAATTACGCCCAGCGGGGGACCTATGTGAACCCCTCGTGGGTGGGTGAGGTTCCCGAATGGAACTATTATGACATTTTCGGGAATCATATCGTCGAAGGATTCTACCTTTTCGACATGTCAATGAACGGCAATTCGAACCGCGAGCAATCCGACATCGCGCTCTCTCCCATTCTGAAAAAGTGGCTGAACGGCATGGTGCAGGTCGGCGACATGGCCGATAACCGCGGGATCATGGTTTTGGCCGGCGACAGGGTGGCGACCCATTTTACGCCATTTACGTTCAATCAGAGCTTATTTTGCGGCGCGCGCATCGACGTGTTTTTTGACCTTCTCTACGGAATGAACTCGCTGACATTCATCAACTCGCGAATCTCAAATACGGGAATTTACGGCATGTATATGGAGAACTACGACATAGAACCCAGTTCCGACTGGCTCCATGGAGTTCACCTGAACAAGAACATCAAGGACATTTTTAATATCGGGGGCACGCTGATAGACATGCGCAATCAGGTCAACGGTAAGCCCGGCTCTTTGGCCGGTTCCTACGATTCTCTTTTTCCAAATTCCGCGAGCGCGCTGCAAATTTACGGGCTCAACGGCAGCTGCAACCTTCCCACCCTCAAGGCGTACGGCGAATGGGCCCAAAGTCAGGAAGTGGTTGACGGCTCTTTCAGGCCCAAGCCGGGCAATGCGGGCGCCGTTAACTTTCTCTGGAACGTTCTCGAGCCGTTGAAATTGGGCGGCGAAGGGTATATCGTGGAGTCGAGGTATAAAACAACATATTACGACCCGGCATGTTCCACCGGAGATCTTGCAAGCCAAAAATACCTGTATCAACTTGTTGAAGACAACGACGACAAGGATCAATTTCCGGAAAACGGCCAGGAGGGCAAAATAAATTTCCTTCCGTACGGAGGGGGCGATTGGGACGGAGTGATGCCGGTCAAGTATGACAAGAACAAAAACGGCATTTACGATTGGGAAGAAGATTTTTTGAACTACGATTGCGATCCCCCCAAGTCGGACGTGTATTACGACCGGAACAACAATGGAGTTCCGGATGAAATAGAAGACGACGCATACCCGGATTATCCCTATGTACCAAGCTACTATCGTTCCGGCGAGCGATATTTAAAGCAGAATGACAGGACCGGCAAATGGATTGACACTGTCGTGAAGGATTCCGCCGACATCCCTTTCAACATGGAACGGCAGGTGAGCAAGGGGCTGTCGGGCTTTCATCTGTACGGCCAATATGACTTGCTTCCGAAACTCAGCCTGACCCTTGGCGGGATGGCCGAACAGAGTGAAGAGCGATCATTTCAAATGAAATATCAGAATGGGACACCGATCGGCTATGACTATCTGCCTGAAAAGTCCATGGACCTTTACACCCTGCTGTGGTACCAGCACGATTTCACGGAAGAGAAAAAGCTCACCCTCAAAAATTATCTCCGTTATGTTCAGGACAACATCCCCAACCATTGGCTCACCTCCACCGTGGGCTATAATCTCATCCTGCATACGGATGCCGTGAATTACACCACCAATGTGGACCAATTGGATTACCGCGATGCGCTGGTCGAAATGCTGGTTGCGCAGTATGACATTTACCGAAACCGCGGCTTCAATTTCACCACGAGAGGCAAATGGGAATTCACCAAGCATTTCCCCCACCTCGACTTCAATTATCCCGAAGAAAACATTTCCTCGCTGACTCTCGTTAACAAATGCGAATATATATGGGCTCTTCCCTTTTTAAAAGACATGTTTCTCACCCCTAAGTATAAAAACATCTATGAATGGGACGATTACGGACCCAGAGGGGATGTGCGCATGGACTCCCTTTACCATAATAATACCATGTCGAATAACGCTTATCTGGTGTACGATTGGAAGTTCACGCCGAAAACCTCGCTATCAACCGGCATCCAATTCGAGCTGTTCAATGACTTCTTTGATCCTTTACAGAACTACTATCACGGAAACTGGACCCTTCAGTTAATGATTAAAGACAGGTACGCCGGCCTCAATATGATAGTGACGACGGGGGTTTCGTTGTATAATTACGTCTTTTACAATTCCCAGGGGATGGTTCATCATCCTTTCAACAATCCTACGGAACCTGATCCGTACAGTAACCCGTATGGGGGGAACAGTATAACGGATAATATTCAGTCATACTATTTATTCCTCAAGATCCACTGCGGGTTCTAAGAGCGTAGTAAAAGAGATAGAAACAAATAATTATGGCGAGGAATAAACTGGTTTACGTTATTTCGGCTTTTGTGCTCCTGTGTCCGCTATGTGTTCCGGCGATGGACAGCCTATCGCGGGAACTGAAGGTGATCTTTCCCGTGACCTGCGTTTCACCCGGTTTGGCCAATGGCCTTGCCAAGTTGTTTGAAACACAATATAAAATACCCGTCAAGGTAATCTCCCTGTGCACCGGGGACGCCATCCATTTTATCAAGGAGCACGAAGGCGTCGAGGATGTTGATGTCATGCTCGGGCATGAACCCGACGAGGAAGCGCAATTCATGAAAGATGGTTTTGTGGTAAATCTGCGCCCGGTCTGTTATTCCGATTTTGTCCTTGTGGGGCCGAAAGAAGACCCGGCAAAGGTCAAAGGCATGAAGGATGTGCTGAAAGCCCTGCAGCGGATCGCCGCAACAAAATCAAACTTTTGCTCTCGGGCGGACTCATCCGGCTCCCATGGCCTGGAAATGAGGCTCTGGAAAATGGCCAAGATAAACCCTGAGGGTGACTGGTATATTAAAACAAAGGTCGGGACATCGGAGACACTGAATATCGCCATGAGGAAACGGGCGTATTTTATATCCCATTGGGCGTCGTACGCGGAGATGCAGGAGACGGTCGATCTGGTGCCCCTGCTGGAAGACACGACGAAATTGTTCACGGATTACGACGCCATGGCGATAAATCCGGAGAGATTCCCGAAAGCGAATTATATTTCAGCCATGCTTTTCATCGGTTTTTTAACCTGCCCCGACATCCAGAAATACATCGGCGAGTTCGGCATAGAAAAATACCACAGACCGGCCTTCATCCCGCTGGCCGTGAAAGCCAATCAGCAGCAGAAGGGAAAGAAATGAGCGTGAGGATCCTGCGTGCATTACTATTGTTCCTGCCTCTTATTCTCCTAAACGGAAATCTTGCTTATGGCGAATTTAAAGCGAAAAACGTTTTCATTGTCGTCGGCGATCAATTCCGGCACGATGAATCCTTCGGCGACAGGACCCATCAAAATGTCCCTCACCTCTGGAACGATATGGTTCCCAACGCCAGCCGCTGTGTCACGTTTTACGGCAACCCTTCCTACATGGCCCTGGTCCATCTGGCCATAATCACCGGCTCGTGGAAAGATATGCGGCGTTCAAACCCGGATGATGTTCCGGAGCAGCCCACCATGTTTGAATATTTCCGCAAAGGTCTTGGCAAGGACAAAAAATCATGCTATTTCATCACCAGCAAGCAGGAGCTCAATTTCCTGACCTACAGCAACAGCGACGAGTACGGCGAAAATTTCGGCGCCACCGCAGAATTCACAAAAGAGAAAAATAACGATGAAGAGCTCTGCACCAAGCTCTTTGCCTATATGAAAGCGAACCATCCCCAGCTTGTCTTTGTCATACTGGGCGGCGCGCACAGCTTTAATAAGAAACAGGTGCCGGAAGACATGGTCCGCTACCGCAGACAGCTGAAGGAGATGGATGATCACATATACCGGATCTGGACCACGGTCCAGGCGGATCCGGTCTACAAGGACAAAACGGACTTTTTCTTCCTCAACGACCATGGCGACATCCTTTTGCAGCAGGACTGTGATGACGAATGCAAGCGGTATCTGGTCATGGTGGCGCTGGGTCCCGACATCAAGAAAAACTTTTCCACGGAAAACAAATGGAGGCAGATTAATGTCTGCCCCACGGTGGGCAAGATTCTCGGCTTTTCCACCCCGAAGGTGGACAAAGACGCAACGATGATAGACGATTTCTTTCTGAATGGCGGTAACTAATATGCTCAAAATAACCAATTGGAGGTTGGCATCCCAGATACTTTGTTTCGGCCTTATCGTCTATCTCGGCTACGCGGGAGTCCGATTGATAGAGTGGAAGAATATTTCCCTCGTGCTTCCCACGCTGAGCTGTTACTATACGAACCACCGTATAGCCCAATGTTTTCTTCGCGCCTTGGAGGAAGGGCTTTCCGGCGGCTGGAAGGTCGCGTATACCACCCTCATTCCTTCCATAGTACTTTTAGTGATTTTGGGGGTCATCTTCGGCCGTTCATGGTGCTCCTGGGTCTGTCCGTTGGGATTCGTGCAGGATGTGTTCATCCGTGTTCGGAAATATCTGAGAATAGGATATTATAATTTGTCGGAAAATTTAAAGCTGACCTCGGTATTTGTCCGATGGTTTCTGGTGATTTCCCTCGTATGCATCGCCGCGGGCATCGGCATTCCCCATTTTTTCCTCAAGGAATACCAGTACGATCTCATCACCCCCTTCTGTCAAATCTGCCCGAGCAAGCAAGTCTTCCCCTTTTGTGAAGGAAGGTTCAAGGAAATGCTGACGGTGGATAATATCAGCGCATTGTCAGCCGTGATGTCCTACCTCGCAATCGGTGTTTTTGTTTTTTATCTGCTCACCACCTCGTTCATCCGAAGGCTGTGGTGCAGGCTGTGCCCCATGGGGGCGATCCTCGGATTATTCAACCGGTTCTCTTTTCTTTCATTGCGCAAGGAAGGAAAACGCTGTACCAAGTGCGGCATTTGCAAAAGAAGCTGTCCCGTGCAGGTCGAGGAGGTCTACGAGGAAAAAGAGAAGGAGAAAATAGCGTCTTCCGACTGTACCTTGTGTTTCCGCTGTGTTGAAATGTGCCCGGAAAAGGACGCCTTAAAAGTCGGCATCGTTAACTATCCGATCGCGCGGTCGAAATTCAAAAGGTTTTTACAATCAAGCGCGGTGAAAGCAAAAAAATTGCAAAAGGAGATTTCCCAGTGAACAAAAACAGTCAAGCAAAATACCTTCCGGCGCTGCCCCCCGAAGAGAAGGAAGAACTGCAGAAGGCATTCAAGGCCTCGGTTCAGAAAACGGTCGCTGAAAACATCGAGAAAATGAGAAAAGTCCCGAACCGGGCCAAGGCCATGGAGTATTTCGACCAGGTGTCCGAATTTTTCGGCATGCGGGAAAAGGAAATCCGTGAATTCAAGGCGCATGGCGGAAAGGTCATCGGATTCGCGTGCATGCTGGCGCCCGTTGAGCTCATTCTGGCAGCAGGGGCCATCCCCATCCGCATTGATTCGGGGTTTTACACGCCGAGCAAGATCGGTGACCGGGTCGTTCCCGTGGAGGTCTGCCCGGTGGTGAGGTCCATGATCGGCTTGACCATGGCGGAACTCCACCCCTACCTCGAAATGTGCGACGTGATCATTTCGCCGAACTCCTGTGACGGAAAAACAAAGGTATGCGAGATCCTCACCGACGCCTTTCCCGTATGGGAAATGAACGTGCCCAGGGTAAAAGACACGCCGCAGGCAAAAGCCTACTGGCTTGACCAGGTGAAGGAAGTAAAGCGCAAGATGGAAAAGCTCACCGGCAGGGCGATCAACAGAAAAGCGATGCGCTCCGCCATCGCCACCACCCTTAAAGCCACGGCGGCATCCCGCCGGCTGCAGGATTTGCGGAAATGCTCCCCCGCCGTCATTTCCGGAAGGGACGCGATGCTGGTGGAACAGATGACCTTCTTTGACGACATCCGGCGGTGGACCGAAAAAACCAACCAGCTCTGCGACGAGTTGGAGACAAAACTCAAGGAAAAGGCAAGCGTTGCTCCGGCAGAAACGCCGCGCATCCTGCTCACCGGCTCCCCCATGGTTTGGCCCGACTGCTGGAAAATCCCCAACCTCATTGAAGAATCAAAGCCGGCGGGGCTCATTGTCGCCGATGAATTATGCTCCGGCGACCGCGTCTACTTCGATCCCGTCGGGGTTGATGAGGGAGCGGGCGGCGACATGCTCAAGGCAATCGCGGAACGGTATGTTCTGCCCTGCACCTGTCCCTGTTTCACCTCCGAAAAAGGCAATCAGGACAGAATTGACAAATTGCAAACCATGGTCAAGGACTATAAAATCAACGGCGTGATTTACCACGTGATCCGCGGTTGCCATCTCTATGCCATGGAATACATGCGCCTGAAACGCTTGTTTGACAAAGAGAACATTCCGATATATTATCTTGACACGGAGTACAGCCGCGAGGACAGCGGGCAGATGAAGACCAGAATTGAGGCCTTTATCGAGATGCTGGCAACCAAGACTTCAACTGATGATTTGTATTGACCGGTATTCATTTGATCGTTGATCAATTCTGAGTAAATATCAGTAACGTTTTCTGCGTATACTTTTTTTTAAAAACGGGGGCTTTACCTACAATGATCAGCACAGGAATAGACGTCGGCGCAAGAAATGTAAAGGTTGTCATTCTTAATGATGAAAAAGTGGTTGCCAAGACCATGGTGCCCACCGGGTTTGATCCGGCTGCCTCGGCGAGCGAGGCGTTGCGTAAAGGCATAGAACAGAGCGGTCTCCCGGAAAGCGAGATCAAACAGATCATCGCCACGGGCGTCAATGCCGAAATGACGTCGCATGCCACGGGAAAAGTGAGCATGGTGCGCGCGATTGCAAAGGCGGGAACGTACCTTTTTCCCAAGGCAAGAACGGTGATCGATGTGGGCGCCGAGGATGCGAGGGCGGTGAAATGCGACGACAAAGGAAACATAGCGGATTTCGTGGCCAACGACCGCTGCGCGGCAGGTGCGGGCGCATTCATCGAGGCCATGACCAGGGCGCTGGAGCTCAAACTTGAGGAAATGGGGACAATGTCCCTTAAGGCGGACAAGGCGATACCGATGAACGCGCAATGCGTCATCTTCGGCGAATCCGAGGTCGTCACCCTGATTCATCAGCGGACGCCGAAGGAAAACATAGCCCGTGCGGTCTACGACGCCATGTCGGATAGAATTTCTTCAATGGTCCGCCGGTTGGGCATCAACAACGATGTCGTGCTGATGGGAGGGGTTGCCAAGGACGTGGGCCTGGTCAATTCCCTCAAGAAAAACCTGGGCATAGAACTTTTCATTCCGCAAGAACCGGAATTCGCCTCGGCATTGGGAGCCGCCCTCTCCTCTTCGCTCGAACATATTGAAGACCGCGTCATCACCCTTCCGAAAGTGGAGCTGGGCGACGGTGATAATGGAAAGGGAGTAAAAAAGGAATACTGGCGGTGGCCGGAATATAGAAAGACCGTTGAGGGCATGGACCCGAAAAAGGCCAAGGTCATCACCGCCGGCATCGACGTCGGGTCTGTGGGTTCAAAAGCCGCGGTCATGCTTGACGGAGAGCTTTTTTCCTGGGCCATCATGCGGACAGGCTCCAACAGTCCCGACAGCGCCCGGAACGTTCTCGGCTGGGCCTTGGAGGGGACGGGAATTCCTGAGAACGAGATCAAATACATCGTTGGAACAGGCTACGGACGGGTAAACGTCCCCATGGCAAAAAAGGCCATCACCGAAATCGCCTGCCATGGACGGGGAGCGTCGTATATCTGGGGACCGGCGGTCAAGACGGTGTTGGATGTGGGCGGCCAGGACATCAAGGCGATTCGTGTTGACGAAAAGGGAAAGATAACGTCATTTCTCATGAATGATAAGTGCGCCGCAGGCACGGGACGAGGCATGGAGGTGATTTCTGACCTTCTGTCGGTGCCCATCCAGGAGGTGGGCGCATACTCCCTGAAAGTCGAGAAAGACCCGCCCCCGGTGAGTTCGACGTGCGTGGTCTTTGCCAAATCCGAGGCCGTGTCGCTGCTACGGAAAGGGTGGTCCAAGGAAATGGTGCTTGCATCGTACTGCAACGCGATGTCCCAGCGGATGTTCGAATTGCTGACCAAGGTTGGCATCGAAAAGGAATTTGTCGTTACGGGCGGTCAATCTAAAAACATCGGCATCGTAAAAAGGATAGAACGGCTCATCGGGTTCAATTGCTTTCCGCTGCCGAAAACCCGGAATTACGACATGGACCCTCAACTGGCGGGCGCGATCGGCGCGGCCCTCTTTTCAAAGGCGCTTTTCGAAAAAGAACAGGGTAAATGAAACAGGAGCGGCACCAGTGATCATCCACTACGGCTACGAAGACGGTTCGGGCAAGTACTACGTGAGCATCAACGCCGAAAAATGCGATGCGTGCAACGCGTGTATCGAAAAATGTCCTCAAAAAATAATAAAGATTGACACGGTGATGATTGACATAGAGGACAAACAGGTGGCCGTTGTCCACGAGGACCACCGCAAAAAGATACAGTATACCTGCGGGCCCTGCCACAAGCAGAAGGAAATCCATTGTGTCAAGGCCTGTCCAAAAGGAGCAATTGCCGCCACATGGGAAAAGAAGCATCCATAACCATTGACCGTCATGTCCTTCGTGCCCGTGAGGGGGCTACGGTCATGGAAGCGGCGGACACGGCGGGGATCTATATTCCCCGTCTTTGCTATCATCCCGCGCTTCCGCCCGGGCCCGGGACAAAGGCCGTTCACAGGGTGTTCCGGCACGGCGAAATCGACGCGGACCCGAATTCACATGATAACACCTATGCAGGTTGCAATATCTGCATCGTCGAGATCGAGGGAAGAGGCACTTCCCCATCCTGCACCACGCCGGTGGAAGACGGCATGGCCATCCGCACAAAATCCGCCGCGCTGAAGGAAATGAGAAGAGACAACCTGGCGCGAATTCTTGCGCATCATCCCCATGCCTGTTTCGTTTGCGCGGAACAGGAAGGCTGCGACCGGGAAGAGTGCACCATGGGTGTCGACGAGGACTGCCGTTGCTGTGCCAAATTCGACGACTGCGAATTCCGGCAGGTTTGCGGACATGTCACGCTCAAGGAGGATATTTCCCAATACGCTTTCAGGAATATCCCCGTGGTGAACACTCCCTTTTTTACCTATGACGCCAACCTGTGCATCGGGTGCACGCGTTGCGTACGCGCATGCGAGAAGACGGAGGGAAAAAGAGTCATCGGATTTGCCCTTCGCAAAGGCGAAATTATCGTGGGCACCGTGGGGCCTTCCCACCGGGAATCGGGCTGCGCATTCTGCGGCGCCTGCGTCACGGTTTGCCCGACGGGCGCCTTGATGGACAAAGGGCTCGCCTGGAAGAAGAAAGCGGAGCTGAGGCTCGCCCCCGTCATTCTCCCCCCCGAGGATGACCTTGCCATGACCGAGGAGAATGTCGCCAAAGTCCCTGAAGTAAACGGAGTCTACCAGCTTTTCGACGACAAGCAGGAAGTAATTTATATCCGGGGCACCGACAACGTCCGCAGGGACCTGCAGGAGAAATGGAAATCGGTGGCAAAGGCGCGTTTCTTCAGATATGAAGAGCACGGGATGTACACCATGCGGGAAACCGAGATGCTGGAACATTTCCTCAAAAAACACGGGAAATTGCCCGAGGTCAATGATGAGATCGCGGACCTGTATTGAAACCTGTTTAAATATCGTGCTTCTGTCCGCCATATGCCTGGCGGCTGACTCTGCTTCCGTGTCCGCGAATAAGGCCGACTCGGCATCCGCGTCTCCATCAGTGAAAAAAGCCGACTCCACTTCGGCCTTCATATCCATGCAGGGAGACTGCAGATACCCAGCCGTCACCTCGGAAGGAAACAGCATCTTCATGGCATGGGTGGCAACGGAAGGGGTCACCACAAGCATTTATTACCGGCACAGCGCCGACGAGGGCAAAACATGGACAAGCTCACGGAGGCTCAGCAACGACAGAAGCGACGCGTATCCCCCGGCGATGGCCGTAAACGCCGGAACGGTGCATGTTGCCTGGGTGGATTACGGCGAGACGGTGGACGGAGAGCTCTACTACTCGCGCAGCCTTGACGGAGGAGAAACTTGGGAAAAGAACCGCATCCTCATCACCGATGCAAACAGCGCGCGCTACCCGTTGCTCGCCTGCAAGGATAAGAATGTCTACCTGATCTGGCAGGACGTGGAAAACAAGGTCTATTTCAAGGCCAGCCGCGACCAGGGCTTCACCTGGGAAAAAGAGCTACTCCTCGGAAAAGTGGGCAAGCACTCATGCTATTGCTATCCGCCCGCCATTTCCTGCTGCGGAAACGAATTGGCCGTGGTGTGGACCGATTTCAGTGAGGAAAAAAAGGGGCTGAGCCTGGGATTCGATGGATTTAACCTATGGAAAAGCAGTGACAATTCTGTTTCCTCGGTCGTCCTTCGAACGAGCGACGACAACGGTCGCACATGGTGCAGGGAGCAAGTGCTGTCGGCGACCAAAGTCTCCAAGGAAACAAAGGAGGAGATTGACAATCCCATAATGCTTTCGGACGGTGTCCAATCGTATCTTTTCTGGCTTGACAGACGCAATATCCAGCTCGGCGAAATTTTTTACGCCCGGTTCGACCCGAAAATGGAAAAATGTCCCATCACCGGAAGGAACCTGTATCCCACCGAAAAGCGGTCGCCCAAACGCCCGTCGGTCGTGTTTGACAAAGACATGAATCTCCATTTTACCTGGGCAAGTTTTTTTAACGGTGAGTCGGTCGTCTCCTACGGCGAAATCGATCAGACGGGAAAAGTTCTCAGGGAAAAGAAGGACCTTACGGCTGGCGTCGGCAGCTATTATAATCCGATCATAACGAGGACCTCCTCCGGATTGCTGCATGTGTTCTGGTTTGATCAACCGAAGGACAAATCGGAATGGTCAAGAATATTTTTAAAGACAAGCAAGGACAATGGCGATACCTGGGAAAACTGGGAACCACAAAAGAAGGATATGTGACCGTGAAAGCACTGAAACGGCCGACGACTGCCGGTGGGCGAGACGCGCCGGATCGCGTTGAAATCCCATATAAAAAAGGCACATTGTTCGGGCGTTCGCCAGTCGCGAGCCTTATAACGGGTTCGGCAACCATCCTCCTTATGCTGACATCGTTTCAAGCCATGGCCCAGGGGTCGATGTCCACGATAAAGGGGATTCCCAAAGAGGATCCTGCTCCGGCGGCCACCGGTGTCCAGGCGGATTCTCTTTCTAGGAACAAAACCGCAGATTCCTCGGCAAAGGCTGGCGGAGGCGCTCAGGAAACATCCGCTCCAAAAACTGCAAGCTTTGGAAAACTTAGCCTGACGAACATCGCTCTAACGGATAAAAAAATCCGCGTTTTTGGGTGGGGTGAATACATCGTTGGAGGACATTGCCTCTGCTGTGACAACATGAGAAGTGTGGACTGCATTACCGTTCAAACCACCAACAGGACCGACAAGCTCCGTATAAAACAAATCATCGACGGAAAGACGGAGGCCGACACGGGTGACAACACCACCTACTTCGGCGATATATTTGAGCGGGACGCGCCGACGAGGCCCGTCGCCGAGCTCATTGCTGAAATCACGTTGCCCCAACTGCAGGATATCTACCGGGTAACGGTATATACCGTTGCGGACAGTTTGAAAAGGAAGAACGTGCTTTTCAATTGCGAACTTGGCTATACCGACCAGTTCGACCGCCTGCAGTGGGCCGGAAAGGTGGACAACTGCGGGCATGACGACCATATTACCTTTGACTTGGACAAGCCCATATTCACCAAGGATATTCTCTTGAAAGTAAAGGACGGAAGAAACAGGATAACCGAAGTGGCCCTATTCGTCAAGAACAAATAAAAATGCCCTCCCCAAGATTCATACGCTCTCTCGTTGCGACATTCCTTTGCACGGCCATACCGTTGAATGCCGGCGGCCAGCCCGTTCCCCAAAAATCCCAGGCGCGGAATCTCTTTATCATCGTGATGAACGGCGTGCGCTACAGCGATGCGTTCGGCGACAAGAACCACCTCTATATCGATAATATTTGGAACAAGCTCAGACCATTGGGGACCATCTGCACCAAGTTCGAGAACCGCGAACTCACCCTGCCCATCCCGGCGCAGATGAGCCTGCTTACCGGCGTGTGGCATGTCTTTAAAAATCCGTTCAGCGAAACCATTCGTCCCGCCTTCCCCACCCTGTTTGAATATTGGAACGGTGCCAAGAAGGAGCCGACAAAATCCTGCTATTTCGCCTCATGCAGGCCTCAATTTGAAATTCTGGCCTTCAGCGATCATGCCGAGTTTGGGGCAAGCTATGCGCCCTTATTTGAGTCCAGCAAGAAGGAGGATGAACACGAAAACGCGATTTATGAAAAAGCCTTACCCCATATCATGGAAAAACACCCTTCCTTCGTGTATCTCAGCCTTAACGCCGGTGGCGGCACGGAGACACCGGAAAAAGAACTTGCTGCTGAATGCCCATTGAAAGGTCAGAAGGATGCCTGCGGCGGGGCATCGGGGCTGAATACCTACTACGAATCGATAATCCTCATGGATCAGATTACTTATGACCTCTGGGACCGGATTCAGAAAGTGGATGTCTATAAGGACAAAACGGTTTTTCTGGTGTTGAGCGCCCATGGAAGGCACACCGACGATTACCATGGTTATGGCGACAAGTGCCGGGGCTGCACCCAGCTTTTTCTCTTGGCAATCGGGCCCGGGATCAAGAAGAATTTCGTTTCCAATAAAGAAAGAACCCTCATCGATGTCTGTAAAACAGCGGGAGCGCTCTGCAATATACCCACCCCGTATGCAAAAGGCGATGTTATGAAGGAACTGTTCGAATAAAATATATGAAGCGAATTCAATTTTCCTCGCTTCACTTCTGATCTGCACTTAAGAATGTATCCCGCATCTTTTTTCTAATCCGTCTTAATACTTATAAACAAACAAAAGCCGGGCATATCGCGGCTTCGCAGCGTGTCCATCGCCGCTATTTGCTTCCCCGCCTCAGCGTCGGTCGCCCCGGTGTCGCCAAACCGGCAGCATGTGCAGTTTGAGGTCGTTTATAGCCTGTTTGATGATTGCATCATCCAGGCATCGGTTGTTATTCTCTTTCGTAAATCCAAAAAGCGGAATCGTGCGGATAGGGTGCGGCGGCCGGCCGAACCCATGGGAACAAGGCCGGTCGAAAAAAAAGTTCCCCCTCGACCGGGAAGTCGAGGGGGAACCGCGCATATCGCCTGTCAATCTACTCGCGTTATTTTTCTATCCTCAAGCTCGAGAACAGGTATTGCTCTTCCAGGTTGGCGGCGGTTTGAAATTTCATTCGGTAGGCGTACAGGCCGTTTGGAAGATTGATGTTGTCCCACCGTACTTTGTTCCAGCCTCCACTCAGCGAGCTCGATGGGCTTTCAAGGGTCGCCACCAGTTTTCCAGAAAGCGTAAGGATATTTATGGTCACGCTCTTGGCCGGCTGGTAGAGAAAATAACTGAACATGGTCCAATGGGCAGCCGGATTGGGCTCATTTAAAATACGCTTGCTGTCGGCTATCCTATCTTCGGTTGCCGGTATTTTGAAAGTGAGGTCCGAGGAGTACGTGGCTTCCCCAGAGTTTGACCCGTATGACACGGCCCTGGCATGATACATAGCGCCTTTCTGGAGCCCGAATAATTGAATATCGTGGTTATAAACCATCTCGGTATTCAATCCGCTAAACATTCCATAATCAGTGGTCAAACCATACTGGATAGAAGATGTTGCCGGTATGTTCGTTTTCCAAGTGATCGTCACCTCTTGTGCCGTTACTTTAGCCGCAGTGTTCGACAAGACGGCATTTTCCCCGGCCTGGTTCAGTACGCCGGTCGACACTCCCATAAAATTCTGAGCGGTCTGGTTCGCGCTCAAAGCCGTAAAGGTCTTGCTCGGAGGGGTAAAGGTTATGCCGGCTTTGGTGGGCGTAACGGTATAGGTGCCCAATCCCAAACCGGAAAAAGTGTATGTCCCGTCGGTTTTGGTAGTATCGATCTTTGAAGCACCGCCTGACAAAGTAACAATGACGCCGGTAATTCCCGTGGCTGTTTTTGCCAATGCTCTTTTTCCGCTGGCGGTTGTGCCAATAATGCCGGATATGGTATAGGTATTCCCTTGTGCCAATGTGGTGGCGGTCCAATCGCTGGTGCCGCCGCTTTGCTGAACAGTCTTGCAATGGTCGGGAGCGCCGCCTCTAATGCAGTTGCTCAGGCAGCAGCCCTTTACTCCAAAATGATAGAGGGTGCCGGGGGTAAGGTTCGGCACGGTGACGGTATGCTGGTTATACATGACAGTGGGCTGGGTGGTCGGGTAGATACTGGACTTCGCCGAAGTCGTACCATAGGGAACCTGATATGTACCGCCGGCACCATCAGTCGTGCCGTTGACACTTCCGCTCGTCCACGATACGTCGACAGAGGTGGCCGTGATATTCGAAATCGTGACGCCCGAAATCCACGGTTGGAAACAGTCACACGCGTGATCGCCGTTCGCGTTGTGGAGCATGATACTATGCTCTTTTGCCTCATCAGCCAAAACTATTTTGGACGATGAGGTTTTGTTAAGAAAAAGAAACACTGCAACGCCCAGTAAAAGCACCGCGAGCAGCCCATAGCCGCTCCACCTTAAAATACGCGACTTTTTCATTGGACCCCCTTCTTGAGTCATTTAATGGTTTAAATTTTGATGGAGAAAAATATATTTGAAACCAGTCTTGCCTGATCCAGGATTCACACAACAAACAATATATAACTAAAAGATAGAAAATGTCAAAGTTTTTAATATTTCCGTTATATAAAATATTATATAACGCATGACATGACAATGTGTTACGTGTTGGAGTCAATCGGAATTTCGCTCAAACCTGGCATGAAAAGAAAACTCCGATTCCGTTTATAAACAGGAGATTTTAAACTTCAAAATTGTTCTACAGATAAAAATAGCCGCACCGTTTTTAAATTATGGAGTCTTTGGCAGGTTGTATTTTGGAATCATAATCAGCATCATTACATCAATATTGCCTGGAGATTTCATGAATAAATTGTTGTTGTCGGCTTGGATTTTTTTGGTTTTGTTTTCGTCTTGTACGCGAAATACAGTAACCGACGCGGATGGAAACATTTACCATACGGTTAAAATCGGCAAGCAAGTCTGGATGGTTGAAAATTTCAGGGCTACCAAATGGAACGACGGCACGCCCATTCCACACGTTTCAGACAGCGTCGCCTGGCATTCCCTTACGACACCCGGTTATTGCTATTATGGGAATACGAACAATGCCGACACCATAAAGCGGTTCGGGGCGCTTTACAATTGGTATTGCGTCGATTCGAAAAAATTTGCTCCGCCGGGGTGGCATGTCCCCACGGATGATGATTGGGACACCTTGCAGAATTACCTGATCAGGCATGGATACAACTGGGACGGCGAGAGAAGGGATAATAGAGTAGCAAAATCCTTGGCTGCACAGAGCGGTTGGAAACCGTTCGGCATCGAAGGCATGCCCGGAAACAATATGAAGGACAATAACAGAAGCGGTTTTTCGGGCTTTGCCGCCGGCTATCGCCACGATTCACGTGACACCGCAAATTGGCATCGTATTTCTGTTTTTTGGGCGGCTGGCCATAAGGCTGCGTGGTGGAGCGCCACCGAGGTCACCGAGTCAATCGCATGTGTCTATGGGCTGGGCTTCTGCGCCGACTACCTGATAAAATATGGACATGACTGGCTCAAAACCTGCGGCTACCCGGTCAGATTGGTGAGAGACAGGAAATAATATTACTTCATATGATTACTACCTTGGCTGAAGGCTTTCTTCTCGGCCTTGCCACCGGAACCACCTGCTTGGCCACGTGCGGACCGGTTTATGCACCCTACCTGATGCAATACGACCGGACCTTGGCGAAAAGTCTGCTCGTAATTCTTGAACTTTCGGCCGGCAGGTTTTTTTCTTACATTGTTGTGGGCGCGTCCGCCGGACTTTTGGGCAGGCAGATTCACTTTGAGGGAAAAGGACTCATCACGGCGGCTGGTTACTTCCTGTTCTCCGTTTTTCTGCTGGCCACCGCATTCCGAACGTACCGGCGCGACCAAAATTGCTCCATGGGCCGCTGGGCGGGAATCATCGACCGGCCGCTGGTCCTGGGAATACTTACCGGCATCAATATCTGCCCTCCCTTTCTCTTGGCGTTGACAAAAGCGTTCGGCGGGTCCGGACCGGCCGCAGGCGCAACGCTTTTTGCGGCATTCTTCACCGGCACATCACTTTTTCTGCTGCCGATAGCCGCGTTCGGGCTGCTCGGCGAGCGAAGAATTTTTCGCTCGATTGCACGCTGGGGAGCGGTTGCCGTAAGTGCATGGTTTCTGATTCTTGCGGGCCTGCTGGCGTATGACTACTTCAGGTAGGATTTTAATGCCTTGAGGCATCCACGCATGGAAGCCCCCCTGCGGATCCTCTTCGTCTTTCTCGGATCCTCGGCTTAACGACCGGAGGTTCCCGAGGAATCTTGAGTGAAGTATTTGGTGAGCCGATGATCCCGGCGAAGAGCTTGCGCGGATGCAGCGTCCCCGGCGGACCGAAAGTAACTCTCGGCAGCCGCAACGGATCGGGTAAGATCTGCAAAGCCGGCCATCTCGCTGACGGGATTGGCGAGTAAGGCGACCGCGTGCAGGTAATACTGCCGGGCCCTGGCAGTATCGCCAAGCCGCTCGTACCCGTACCCGATCAACAGATCCATGCTGTAGTTGGCCTCCAGCTTGCTGATCCGGCTGTAGTGCTTGATTGCCTCGACAGTGTGTCCGTTCTGGTCCAGGCCTTGAGCCAGGGTGAACTCTGCATCAGTGTTTACCACGCCCGGGGCCGCCGCGATGAAACGCTCCGCCTCGTCCAGGCGGCCCGCCGAGGCCAGCTGGCCGCCAAGCTCTGCCAGAATTCGGCAGCAGCCCGAGTCCAAGCGCACCGCCTTTTTGCCTTCGGCCAGTGCGCCGGGTACGTCCCCTGCCCTGAAAAGGGCATCGCTCATGTAAACATGGAGCCAGGGATTAGCCGGCTGCGCGAGCACCAGCGGCCTCACCCGCTTGACAATCTCGGACGGCGGGAGACTGCGGCGCCAATCCTCTACCTTGACAAGCGTGAGCCACGGCGCCTGCGGCCGGGACAGGTCCTTCCCTTCAAGCGCCTCTTTCATGGCGTACCCTATCCAGCGTATATTTATCGGGAGATATCCCCCGTCGCAAGAATAGGCCACGCTCAAATGTTTCACGTCCCAGGGCAGTGCCCGGATGATTGCCGCGATCCTGCGCACGGCTTCGACCAAGTTGATGCAACGGTAATTGGCGAAATGGTCCACGACGTCAGCGTCCACGGTGAGCAGCACAGGCCCTTGAAGCTTGAGCGCGGAAAGTGAGTCTATGAGCCAGGTCCGAAAGGGAAGATGCGTAAATACTCTGCTCAGGTTCCCAGGCAGGGGCGCCGCCCACACCTCTTCACGGGCGATGCCGAGGTTATAGGCTGCGGTGATGAAATCGGCTATGTTGTACAAACCTGAGTCTGAGACGCCGTTTGCGCGACTGATTGCGGCCAGATCACCGGCCGCAAAGCGGAGCTTGAGTTTGTCGATCTGCTCCGGTGTGATCGGAGTACAATCGTCATGGGCATCAACGTTCACCACGATGGCGCCTTTAACGCCGGTTTTAATCCAGGGCACGAGAACATCGCTGTGGTTCTCCACGAGGATCACCTGCTGCGGCAGTTTGGCTTCGGCCGGGCGGGATAAGAAGCCCATGAGGGCAGCGACGGCGAGGATAAAACGGGATATCTCAACAGAGATCCGCATGGATGAAGAACAACGCATAATTTCTCCTCGATTAAAATGTATTCATGGATTAAATTAATATACGTCCATAATCGTAGTGGAATTGCATTTTAATTTTCAGAAAAGGGCATAGCATGGCAAAAAAAAACATCATTTACCCAATTTTCGCGTTCCTCTTCATGTTCGTGCAAAATGCATGCTGCGATGCAAAACAGTTGCAGGACCAGCTGTGGATACTGGAAACCTACGAACACGGTGACGCCGCCACGATTGTCGACAATGTCAAGAAGGACCTGCTTTCGAAAGACCCTCTGGTGCAGGATGCCGGCTGCATCATCCTGCTGAAGGCGTTTGAAGGGCTCAAGAAGGGTGACGAAAAGGCTGAATTCATATTCAGCAAGCTATCCGGAGACCTAAAAGCAGTCGGCAGCGCCGCGGACATCATCGATTCGAGGCTGCTGGGATGGTACAACCCTGAAGGCTCGGAAGAGGACGATGACGACATGAGAATATACACTCCCCTCTTCAATGTCCTGGGAAAAGCTGACAGCAAGACGGCGCAGGGGACGCTGGCACGGTCTTTTCTCTACCTTCGCGGCCATCCGGATATTCTGAAAATGATACCGATGAGCGAAGAACTGGCTGCAGCCTCTTTAAAACGACTGCAGATGATAAAAGAAAAATTCTGCTGCGTTTATCCGGGAAGAGAATTTGTCATTGAAATGCTCGAGAAGGATTCGCGCTACGGCCTTTTGGACCTGTACGAAAGTTATCTGCTGGCAAACAACAAACCCGGCGAGAAAATGAAAAAGGAGATGAAGGAATTCGTCCTTGACTGCATGGGCTACGGGGATTCAAAAAACGGCTACGTCATCAGGATCAAGGCGGTAAAACTTGCGGGAATGCTGGTGAAAAGCGGTGAAAATGATTTGATGGGAAAAATCCAGGAAGTATCAAAAAACGATCCATTTTATACGCACGCCTATATCGGCAAGGCTGGGTTCAGCGTAAAGGAATTGAACTATCCGGTTCGGGAAGCCTGCGCGAAGATCCTCCAGAACGAAAGAGCCGGCGGAAGTTGACAAACGTAGCTTCCCGTGCCGTCATCGCTTCGCAAGCAACGACTTTACCCTGCCGATGAGATCGGCCGAAACCTTGTCCGCAACGGGCTTTTCCGATGCGCAAGCGATCGCGTCCACGCCGGAAGGTTTCTTCTTCGGCAGCCATTTTCCGCTCGCCGAGGTGGTAAGCACGATCACGTTCGCCGCGTCCTGTTTTCCCTTGAAAAATTTTCGTATGTTCCTGTCCCAGTCCCACCCCATGCAGGTATTGATGATCACGATCGCGCCATATTTTGAGGCATCCTCGTTTTTAAGAAGGGTAAGGCCGATGCATTTGACATAGACTGAATCATAGGCAAGAGCGCCTTTGATTTTCTCAACAAGCGCCTGTTTGAAATCGCTTTTGCGTGAAGCGATGAGTACTTTCTTGGCAAGGGCCGGGTCGTTTACTGAGCTTGAATCCATGTCTTTTTGCGGCCAAAGAAGCTGAGGCGGGGATGAACAAGAAGAAATCCAGCAGAAGACCACCGAAATAAAAAGTACCAGCGCCGTTCGTTTCATCATGATTGCCTCCTACCTTGCATATTTTTATCATCACTTTAATGAATATTGTTTTGATAACGGGATAAGGCTATTTTCTTTGTAAAGGCAGTTATGCTCCTTTAACCGATCCTGGAACTCCATGGAAAACCATTCCCCCTATTCAGGCCCGTTGTGGCTCCTGTTCGGCGGCCGCCATCTGCTCGAAAAAAACGCGCTCGAACTCCTTAAAAGCATTGACCGGCTCGGATCGATCACGTCGGCGGCAAGGGAAGTCGGCATCAGCTACAAGACCGCCTGGGACCTCGTCGACCGGCTCAACAACCTTTCGTCGAAGCCGCTCGTCGCTTCAAGCACGGGAGGCAGGCACGGCGGCGGATGCAGGCTGTCGGACTACGGCAAAAAGATACTCGATGAATATAATCACCACAAGGAGCAATTCGAGGTTTTCAAAAAAACATTGTCCGGGAAAGAAAATGATTTTGCTCTTTTCACCGATTTTACAAGGAGCCTTATCTTGAAAACCAGTGCGCGCAACCAATTCTCCGGCGTTGTTGAAAAGATCGTCCCCGGCCCGGTTTCAACCGAGGTCGTTCTGCGCATCAGCGAAACGGATGCGATCACTGCGGTGATAACGAGCGAAAGCGCTAAAATACTCGGGCTTGAAAAGGGCGGCAGAGCGATAGCGCTTGTCAAGGCGCCCTCCATAATCATCATGATCGATGACGGAAAAACCAAGACAAGCGCGATGAACCGCCTCTGCGGAAAGGTTTCCGGAATCACCAGGGGCGCGGTGAACAACGAAATAAAGATCGCGCTCGACGGAAGCAGGACCATCGTGGCCACCATCACCAAACAAAGCTCGGAAGCCATGAAGTTGTCGCCGGGCAGCAACGTGTGCGCCGTGTTCAACGCCTCGCAGGTCATTCTTGCGGTAACGGAATAAGAACCGGGTTCATTGTTGAAGGGACGACATGTATTTCATCCGCGAATCAATCGTCGATACCATCCTTGAGGAGGACATACGCTTCGGTGACCTTTCCACCGCGCTGCTGGACATGAAAGACGTGTCTGCAAAAGCTTCTTTCATCGCCCGCCAGGATTGTGTTGTCTGCGGTGCCGATGAGGCATCGCGGATCATTAAAAAACTGGGAGGCGCGGTTTCCGGCTTTTGCGAGGACGGGGAAAGGGCGAAGAAAGGTCAAACCGTCATTGGGGCAAAAGGCTCCGCCGGCGTTTTGCATGCCGCATGGAAGACATCGGTCAATCTGCTCGGCTATTGCAGCGGCATCGCGACCAGGACCAGGACGCTGCTCGACGCCGCGCGACGCATCAACCCGGCGGTCGCGCTGACCACAACCAGAAAAACGATTCCCGGAACGCGCGACCTGTCCGTCAAAGCGGTGTACGCGGGCGGCGCCATGCCCCACCGGCTCGGCCTTGCGGAGACCGTTTTATTTTTCAGGGAGCATTACGATCTGTCCGGAGGATTTTCCCGGCTGCTTGCGGCGATCCCCCGGTTGCGGGCCGAGTGCCCGGAGAAAAAGCTCGTTGTTGAAGTTGACAATGCGGAGGATGCCGCGCGTGCCGTCGACGCCGGCGCCGACGGCGTCCAATGCGACAAGGTTCCGCCCGGGCAAATCAAAAAAATTGTAAAAAAAGCCGCGGCCGCTGCGCCGCGCGCGTTCATCATCGCGACCGGCGGCATCACCCTTGACAACATCGAGGCTTATGCCCGAACCGGCGCGCAGGTCATCGCGACCTCAAGCGTCTATTTCGGCCCGCCCGTGGATTTCGGATTCAAGATTGAAAAACGCCGTTGAAAATTGGTAATTGGGAATAGAATCGGCTCATGTTATAATTATTTTAATAGCGGAGATAATAAGAACAACGATCAATAACATTATTATGGCGCGATTGTTTTTTATCCTGCTACCCACATCCGATCCCGCATAGCCGCCCGCCACGACCGCCGCCACAAACGGCCAGATTCTCCAATTAATAATGACGCCCTGGCTCAACTGCCCCATCAGTCCTGAAATTGAATTGACCAGTATGAACGCCGACGTGATTCCCGACGTGCTCCAAACGCTCGACCATTTGAAGAATACCAGCAGCGGGCTGAGAAAGATGCCCCCTCCTATCGAGGTCAACCCGGAAAAGAAACCGATGATGCTTCCGCAAATGAACCCCGCCGGGACAGGGACCTTTTTGACCTCATACTCACGTCTGAGATACACCCTCAATAGCATGCACAAGGAGGACAATATAAGAACGATGCCAATGACAAGTTTTATCTGTTTACCGGGCAATTGTATTGCTCCGCCGACAAACGAGAATGGAATGGAAAGCAGCACAAAAATGATGAACGTTCTTAACGAGAACCGCTTTGCCCTTACGTATTTGTAGGTGCCGATGGCTGCCACGATGATATTCAGCACAAGCGCAATCGGCCTTATCTCAGCCACCGGAACGCTGAAAAGCGCCATGACCGCAATAAAGCCCGAGGCGCCCGCTTGGCCAACAGAGCTGAATAAAAATGCCACGAGAAAAAACAGGAGCGTCAGCCAGAGGACAACAACATCCACGTTGTGGAATCCTTTCGGGAGAAGTAATAAATAATTTGCGCTGAGTGATAAAAAGGAAAAAAAATACGAATCGTCCGTCGGTAAAATATCCGAACGATGCCGCCAAAAGTTTTTGCGCAGATACTGCGGGCTGTGACCGGAAAAAGAATCTGCTGTAGCGCCGGGAGCCCTTTTTTGTTATATTATAATCACCATTCAAGACGAAAAAAAAGGAGCATGAAAATGAGAAAGAAACTGACCCTTGTCGCAATGAGCATCACCTTTTTAATCGGATCTTCAAGCATGATAGCCGCTCAGTGGATTCAAGCAAATGGTCCCTACGGCGGACACATAAATGCCCTTGCCCTGAGCGGCGGCAATATCTTTGCAGGGACCAATGTCGGTGTGTTTCTTTCCGCCAACAACGGAACAAGCTGGACATCGGTCAGCTCAGGTCTGCCTGGAACAAGCGCCGTCATTTCCCTTGCGGCGAGCGGCAGCAACATTTTTGCCGGGACTGATGCGAGCGGTGTTTTTCTCTCCACCGATAACGGGGCAAGCTGGACCGCGGTCAACTCAGGCCTCACAAAGACCTATATCGTGGCTCTTGCGATAAAGGGCGGTAATATCTATGCAGGGACCGGCGGAGGAGGCGTTTTTCTCTCCACTAATAACGGGACAAGCTGGGCCGCGATAAACTCCGGGTTGCCTGCGACCGTCAGTGTTTATTCTTTTGCCGTGAGCGGCGGCAATGTCTTTGCCGGAACTAACAGCGGCATTTTTCTTAGCGCAAATAATGGAACAACGTGGACTCCCGTCAACTCAGGGCTGGGTGATACGAGCGCTATGGCCGTTAATGCTCTTTTTGTAAACGGCGGCACTATCTTTGCGGGGACCACCAGCGGCGACGTCTTTCTCTCCACCAATAACGGGGCCAGCTGGAATCCGGTCGACTCAGGTTTGGGCACCCCTACCCCTGTTAATGCTCTTGCCGCGAGCGGCGGCAACGTCTTTGTAGGGACTAATGGAAGCGGCGTTTTTCATTCCGTTAATAACGGAACAAGCTGGACGCCGGTCAACTCAGGTTTGCCGGTAAATTCCTTTATCAAGTCTTTTGCCGTGAGCGGAGGCACCGTTTTTGTTGGCACTGATGGAGGTGGAGTTTTTCTTACACCCAATAATGGGACAAGCTGGACGCCGGTCAACTCAGGCATAGTTAATACCGATGTCTGGGCCTTTGCCGTGATCGGCAACAACATTTTTTCCGGCACCTACGGCGGCGGCGTTTTTCTGTCTTCTAATGAGGGCGCAAGCTGGGCACCCGCCAACGCGGGCCTCGCCAATGTTGATGTCTGGTCTTTTTTCGCAAACGGCAATAAAATTTTCGCCGGGACTGATGGCGGCGGTGTTTTTCTTTCCGCCAATAGCGGAGCAAGCTGGACAGCGGTCAACTCGGGTCTGCCGGCGGATTGCTCCATAAAGGCTCTCGCCGTGCTCGGCAACAACGTCTTCGCAGGCACCTATAGCGGTGCTTTTTTATCGACTGATAGTGGATCGGACTGGAACCCCGCCGACTCCGGCCTCACCAGCACGGCAGTCGCTTCGCTGGCCGTTCTCGGCAACCACGTCTTTGCCGGCACCGCAGGGGGCGGCCTCTTTATGTCGACGGACACTGGGAAAAGCTGGAACCTGGTCAATTTCGGCGACACCAGTTATTATGCGGGTTTCGTCTTTTCCCTTGTCGTGAGCGGCGGCGACATTTTTGCCGGGACGGAAGGCGACGGCGTTTTTCTCTCAAAAGACAACGGGACAACCTGGACAAAGGTCAACACGGGCCTTTCGAATCCCTCAGTCTGGTCTCTTGCCGCGAGCGGCAGCAACATTTTTGCCGGAACCGATCACGGCGGCGTTTTTCTCACCAACAACGGCGGGGAGAGTTGGACCGAGGTCAACACAGGATTGCCGCCGGATGCCGAGGTGCATTCTCTCGGCGTGAGCAGCACCGACGTCTTTGCCGGGCCATGGGGATTCGGCGCATGGCGCAGGCCGCTTTCGGAAATGCTCGGGGTAATCCATGGACCTCACCAGGGAATTTTACGCCAAAGCAGCATGACGATACGCCTTCCAAGCGGCGGAAACCATACTGTCGCCGTTGAATTCAATCTTGCTCAATCGGACGTTGTCGTCGTTAAAATTTTCAATCTCTCCGGAAAGGAAATTGCCTCGCTTATCAATGCAAGGTTCGCCCCGGGTTCCTATTCCATACCGTGGAACATCCAAAATCTGGCCCGGGGTTGCTATATTGTAAAAATGCAGGCCGGATCACGGATGTTTTCAAAAAATTTGCCTATTGTCAAATAGGTGTCCCCTGCCTGGAAGTGGCTACCACGCGCATCCGTCGGACGCCCGTCGGAAAAAGTGATCGTTTTCACGGCGTCGGTCTTTGTGTGAAAACCTTTTAAAAAACAAAAATTCGTCCTGTCCTTTTTTTCCCCTGATTTATTTGCCAAGGCGTTTCTTTTCAAACACTTTTGATTTTGATATCGTTATATATTTTATTATATTACGAAAGCGCCGCATTCCGCGCCGCGCTTTCCAAAAGGGGGTTTTGATGGCCGCAAGAGTTTTTTCCTTAATCGTTTTAGGTTTTTTTTTCGGATGGACGCCTGGAATAAAGGCCGCTGAAAATCCCGTCAAGGAACTGAAAGTCATTTTTCCCGTGACCTGCGTTTCACCCGGCCTGGCGAACGGATTGGCAAAACTGTTCGAAGCCCAGTACAAAATACCCGTCAAGGTTCTTTCACTGTGCACGGGCGATGCCATCAAGTTTGTCAAGGAACATGAAGCCGACCTGGACGTTGACGTCATGATGGGACATGACCAGGAAGCCGAGGAGCAGTTCATCAAGGACGGGTTCGCGGTCAATTTCCGGCAGGTGTGCTATTCTGATTTCGTGCTTGTGGGACCGAAGGAAGACCCGGCCAAGGTCAAGGGCGTGAAGGACGCACTGGAGGCCCTAAAAATTATCGCCAAAGCAAAGGCAAACTTTTGTTCACGGGACGATTCGTCGGGCACGCATTCATTGGAAATGCGGCTGTGGAAGATGGTCAAGATTAAGCCCGCGGGTGACTGGTATATCAAAACAAGGGTCGGGACATCGGAAACGCTGGTCATTGCCGCAAAGAAAAGGGCGTATTTCATTTCCCAATGGGCGTCGTTCAAACAAATGGAGGAAACGGTCGATCTGGTGCCGCTGGTTGAGGACACGACGAAACTGTTCACGAATTACGATATCATGGCGATAAATCCCGAAAGATTCCCGAAAGCGAATTACGTTTCGGCCATGCTCTTCATCGGCTTCATAACCTCCCCGGAGGTCCAGAAATACATCGCCGATTTCGGCATAGAGAAATTTCACCGGCAGTCATTCATTCCCTTGGCGGTAAAAATCAGCAAGCAGCAAAAGGACAAGAAATAACAATATCCCATGAAAGGACTCATCATGAAACGTAGCATCGTCTCTGCAATGGTAGTTTTTCTGGTAATTGCGCTCGTTGCTGCACCCTCCCTTTTTGCAAGTCCGAAATTCACCTTTAACAATGGAAACAGCGATCTGGAGCTGATGCAATCGTATCAATTATGGGGCACCTACACCAGAAATGTCAACGATGTGCCGGCAACCAGTTCATGCGCGGATCTTTTTCTCAAACAGGGCAGGATCGGCGTCAAAGGGCACGTGCTCCCCTTCCTGACCTATTCCACGACATTCGCCTTTGACAATCTCGGCAAGGACCAATTCACCGGCTCGCTGGGCACCGGCCAGGCCACCACGAACAACACCTTTTTGCTCTACGACCTTTTTATGACCTATGCGATAGACTCCACCTTCGCAAATCTCACCTTCGGGTATTTGCGTCCGCAAACCGGCCACGAGAACATTGCGCCCGACGCGGGGGTCAATTCCCTCGACAAAGGGTTGACGAGCCTTTATCTTCGCAATTTTTTGACGGGCAGGACGAGCGGGCGCGAAACCGGCGTTAATTTCGGCGGTTTTTATCATGTCGAATGGTTTGGCGTGGACTACAACGTCGGCGCGTTTGATCCGAACCAGCAATTGATCGCCGGCACCGACGGCGGTCCGCGCAAATGGCACCCCCTCGGCACGGGCAGGCTTGCGCTCAGCTTTTTTGATGCCGACATGCCTTCGTATAAACTTTCCCCGGAGATCAATTTTTTCGGGGCGCGCAGGGGAATAACGCTCGGCGGCCATTACAGCTATCAGGGCGCGACCGACGAGACCTGGGACACCAGCGCCGTAAAATATAACGCCGCCGCAAAAACCTATTCCGGCGCCGTAAAGTACGTGGGCGGATTTCAGAAAAACGGATCGTTCGGCGGCGACTTTGTGGGGAATATTTTCGGCCTTTCCGTCGATGGCGAATACGATGTCATGACCCGCAGCGTGAACGGCGTTTCGTACCACGGCGGGCTCGTGAAGGCCGCGGCCGCGAACTTTTCTGACCGGGTGTATCATATCAGGGGCGGGTATGACATTCCCCTTCCCAAGGAGCAGCTTCTCGAGCCTGCGCTCATGTACACCGAATTCGACGGCGATGCGGCGTCGGCGGTCTATCCCAACGGCATCGACCATATCCTGGACGCCGGGCTTAATTGGTACGTCAATAAAAATAACTTCAAGATCGCGGTGCATTACATCTGGCAGGGAGGACGGCCCAAGTCCAATTATCAGAGCGCGCCGCCCGACGCAAACGGCAACGTGACTGTGCGCGGCGACATGGCGGCGATCAATTTTCAGCTCCAATTTTAAACGGGATGTTCGGGATCAAACAGGCCGTTTATTATTTTAAACAGAGGAAAAAATATGAGAAAAATATTTCTCCACGCTGGAATAATGGCAGCTTTCCTTTTTTGCCAAAATATTTATTCCCAGATCACGGTCGCCTGCGCCTCCAACATGCAGCCCGCCATGGAGGAGATCAAAATCGCGTATGAAAAGACCGGCGGCCGGATAAAATCGGTCTTTGGTTCGTCGGGAAAATTCACGTCGCAGATAAAAAACGGCGCGCCTTTCGACGTGTTCGTGTCCGCGGACATGGATTATCCGGAAAGCCTTTACGTATGGAAATATGCCGGAAGCAGGCCAAAAGTCTACGCCTACGGGAAACTCGTGCTCTGGTCGCTCAAGACCGGACTCGCCGAGAAGGGCGTCGCAGGGCTTGGCGATGCCGGAATCTCAAAAATCGCCATAGCGGATCCGAGGCTCGCGCCTTACGGCAGGGAATCGGAGCGCGCCATGAAAAACGGCGGCGTGTATGATGCCGTTTCCTCGCGCATTGTTTACGGCGACAACATCGCGCAGGCCGCGCAGTATATCGTCACCGGCGCGGCGGACATCGGGTTCACCGCGAAATCTATCGTCTTGTCGCCGCAGAACAAGGACAAGGGCACCTGGGCGGACGTTGACAGCACGCTGTACAGCGTGATCGCCCAGGGCGTCATGGTCTGCAGGTACGGCGCGGACAACAACCCGGACGCGTCGGAAAAATTCGTGTCGTTTCTGCTGGGACCCGGGGCGCGTGACATCATGAAACAGTTCGGGTATTCGCTGCCATGAACCGCCTCACCGGAACGCTGGTCTCGCGCGAATCCGGCGGGTCGGTCGCACGGGTAAGGGTCGATCTCGGTACCGTGACGATAACCGCGGTCCTGCTCGAAGAACCTCCCCTTCTGCCGGTGCAGGGCGCGCCGGTGACCGTGTGTTTCAAGGAATCGGAAACCGCGCTCGCCCTTGCGACGTTCGACGGCAAACTGAGCATACGCAACCGCATCCCCTGCGTTGTGACGTCGGTCCATGACGACGGCGTTCTGTGCCGCGTGTCCCTCGATTTCCGCGGCGCCGGCCTTTCGGCCCTCATCACGTCGGAAAGCGGCCGGGACCTGGGGCTTTCGGCCGGGACGCGGGTGTTTGCTCTTGTCAAGTCCACCGAAGTAATGATCGCGCCGGAGGCCGCATGAACTTCGATCCCGTGCCGCTGCTCCTCTCCGTAAAGCTCGCCGCGGCCTCGGCCGTCATCCTGCTGGTCCTGGCCATGCCGCTTTCGTTCTGGCTGTATTTCACGCGCTCCCCCGCCGGATACCTGGCACGCGTGTTTGTCAACCTGCCGCTCGTGCTGCCTCCCGTGGTGGTCGGGTTCTACCTGCTGCTTTTATTCAACCCTTCGGCGCCGGTCGGGCATTTCCTGCAGCAGGTTTTTCACCTGCGCCTCGTGTTCACCTTCGAGGGACTCGTGGTCGGGTCCGTGCTGTTCAACGTGCCGTTCATGGTCAATCCGGTCTTGTCGGGGCTCGAATCGCTGCCGCGGTCGCTGTGCGAGGCGAGCTTTGTCCTGGGAAAGGGCCGATGGACCACGTTTTGGCGGGTGCTGCTGCCCTCGATAAGGCCCAGCCTGCTCACGGGGCTCATCCTCACCTTCGCGCATACCATCGGCGAGTTCGGCATGGTGCTCATGATCGGCGGCAAAATCCCGGGTGTGACGCGCGTGGCGTCGATCGCGGTGTACGACGACGTGGAATCGCTCCATTTCGCCGCGGCGCACCTCTATTCGGCGGTGCTGGTGATCGTCTCGTTCGCGGTGCTCTTTCTGCTCATTCTCGTCAACAAGCGATTCGCAAGGACGTGGTGACATGGCCGCATTTTCAATGACGGTGCGCAAGCGGCTCACGGCGGGCGACACGGCCTTTGAGCTTGACTTTTGCATAGACGCCGGCGGCATGGACTGCGTCGCCCTGTTCGGACACTCGGGCGCGGGAAAAACCACGCTGCTGCGCATGATCGCCGGACTCACGGTTCCCGACGAGGGCCGCATCGCTCTCGGCGACCGGGTACTCTTCGACTCGGCGGCGCGCATCAATGTGCCTCCCCAGCACCGGCGCGTGGGGCTCGTGTTTCAGGAGTATGCGCTGTTTCCCAGGATGACCGTGGAACAGAACGTGCGCTACGGCCTCGCGCGCGACGCCGGGGGCAGCGTCGATTCCCTTTTGGAAACTTTCGGGCTTGCCCCGCTCCGCCGCCGCCTGCCGGCCATGCTGTCGGGAGGCCAGCAGCAGCGCGTTGCGCTCGCGCGCACGCTTGCGGCAAACCCCTCGGTGCTGCTCCTCGACGAGCCGTTGTCCGCGCTCGATCCGGTCATGAGGACCTCGCTGCAGGAAGCGCTTTGCTCCGCCCGGCGCGCCATGCCGGTGCTGACGTTTCTGGTGAGCCACGACTGCGGCGAGATCTTCAGGCTCGCAACCAGGGTGGTGCGCATCGCCGACGGGTCAATCACTGCCTCGGGAACGCCGCAGGAGGTTTTCGCCGCCCCCGGCGACCGCATGAGGGTGTCCGGACAGGTTCTTGACAACAGGAAACACGGCGCGATCAACGTGGTAACGATCGCCGTGGGGGAAGAAATATCGAGGATTGCGCTCTCCCCCGATGAGGCGGAGGGCCTGGCGGTCGGGGACCTGGTGAGCGTGTCGGTAAAGGCGTTCAACCCTGATGTCCGCAAGATTGTCAAATAGCGCCGGTCAATTCCTCAATGGCCGCCTTTCAAAACACGTGCGGATTACGCCGTCTCACGATCGGCATTTGCAGCAACGGCAAGGTGGGGTACTTTACACTCAAAACGGTTGAGCGCCCGGATGGGTGGCCACGTACTGCGCCCAGGTGGTCCAGTCGGGAGCATGGCAATCTTTGCAATCAGCCGAGCCAAAAGTGCCGCTGGGATTGATGTGACGGGACCAGTCAACGCTCCCGGTGCCCACATTATATTGAGAATCGGTAAGGGATGTCCCGTGGCAATTGAAACAGTATTGCACATTCGCGCCCCGCACCTGGTTCCCCAGACTGTCAAATTTCCCGTTGCGAGTATGCCCGTAATGCCCGGCGTATATCCCTGAGGAAGTCTGATCAAGGTTGTGGCAGGCCCTGCAATTGGCAGGGTCAACCGTGTCGGTGCCGTTCCAATGAATGGAGGCATTGGTTCCCTGGGGAATGCCGCCGTGACAGAAAACATTGTTGCATTGCTTTGCGGCCGCGGCATAATTTGCTTTGCCGCTGTCGTCCCACGGGGCCGAGAAGACAACATCGACAACGCCGTTTTGATGGGTCGCGGGATTGACGGCGAACTGGTTTGTTGCCGAATCCATGGCATATCCCTTATGACAAGCCCCGCATTTATAACCCATCCCTACATGGTAAGAATGCCCTGCGTCGGCGGGAGGAAGCGCGTGACAGTTTCCGCAGGTCGCTTTCGTGATCCCGGTTGGCGGCTGAGCGCCCTTTTCAGTGCAATTGACCCCTGCCAGAAAAATTCCCGCTACAAGGATTTTAATGAGGGTTTTCATTGTCATTTTCCTCCTGATTTTAAGCGAATAAATTTGTCTTTAATACTATGCCGCATACGCCGCTTAAATATAAAGAGCGTCCAGTAAAAATATAAATATTTATAGATGCTGTCGTCAAGACAGGAACCGTTGAAAGACCCCGCTGCAAGCTGTGAGGAGAAGGAAAAAAACATGTCTTCCCGAGCCTTTTGCGATGTACCTCAAGCTCGGATAAAGGCCTTGACAACTAGTATCCTCGAATATATTACAAAGAACCGATTATCTGCCACGTATTTCGCTGGAAGAATAACGTGACGAAGACGGAAATGGTTTTGCGCGAGAGCGAAGAACGGTTCCGCCCGGTGCTCGATAATTCCCGGGACGTTGTCTACAGGTTGAATTTGCGGACGGGCAAATTCGAATATATGAGTCCGTCTGCGCAAGAAGCGACTGGATTTTCGAGCGATGAGCTGAGCCGGATTGACAAAGCGGCGGTCGGAAAGCTCGTTCATCCCGATGATTACACCCGCGCGGAGCTACCGGCGATAAGCCCGCTGGACGTCCTCACCGAGGAAAGCGGGAAGATCTTTAAGGAACGGATCACAAAATATTTGTCCGGCGAAAAGTTGGCGGATTCCATCCTTTCGCGAAAGCGCTGAATGTCAGTTTAAGGTATCCGTGTCGCCCGTTCAGTGCATGAATCACCGCGCATTGACCCCCGCCGGATTCTCCAGCCCAACCCTTTTTATTCGTAACGATATTTACCACGTCGCGAATAGCTTTTTGCTCGCGGCCAAGCCCCCCTCTTTGTTGTAGAGTGCGATGAAATACACACCTCTCGAAAGTGAAAGCTTGTTTGAAATTGAACGGCTTGCCTCGTCCATGGAGGTGGCGATGCCGGAGCGTATTGTTCTTCCGTCGGGCGTGAAGAGAATATATCGTATAAATTTCTCGTCCTGCATGCGCATGACCGGCGAATACTTCTCCTCTTTCACTGCCGTCAGAGGATCCTCCTTGCACCCTCCCGGGCCTTCGCAAGGGCACCAGGTGATTTGGAGCTCGCCATAGCCGCAACTATTCGGGCACGCCTGAAACCCGCTCTGGTTCTGATGGTCGTCGTTGGCAAAAGCGTAAACCTGGGCCCCCAGGGTTTTGTGGACCCACTTGGCGAAAAGGTTGTAGGGATTTACCCAATTGCCGAGCGAATCTTGTTCCGGTTTTTTCCAGTAATGGGAAGAATCCGCGTCCTGGTAAAATGTTCCTCTTTGCCAAGCAGCAATCGAATCAAATAATTTGTCGCTCGAACCGGGATTAAGCGAACCGCCGTACACTTCAGTCCCGTGGTGGTGGTGGCCCAGCCACATCTTATTGCAATATATATTTCCGGTATCGTATCCGGGCTGGACGCAGTAATTGTAGGAACCAAGGCATATGCCTATTCCCAAAGTGCTATCGTAATAATTGAGCTGTGTGGGACACCCGTGTTTGAGTTGGCCTTGCATCTCCTTAAAGGTAACGGGCACAATTGTCGGAATACAACTTGAGCAACCACCCACAACCTTCACCGGCAACGTGGCATAATCTACATAAGAAATGTTGTAATTCTGCACGCCCGTGGATCCGCCGCTTACGGTCATTTCCACAAACCCGTTTTCCGGCAAGATCGGAGCGGACGGGTTTGTTTTCGTGCCGGGATCGTGATAATAGGCCCAGCACCTCCCGGCGCCGAAATCAGGCCAGTTGTCGAAAACCAGCGTATCCATGGGAAGCATTTTGTGGGTTATCCCGCCGTCAGGAGCAGGGTTACCGGTAAAATGGATCCAGAGCGTGATGGGACAGTCGTTGGCGACCACCACCTTCTGATTCCCGGCCAAAGAATGTGCGGAGAGGACGAATATGGCGAGGACCATGATAGAAAAGGACAACGGACCGGGAAAGCGCCTTGAAAATCTCATACATCCTCCATACTTTTGGTTAGAGACGGGAGAATCTCGATTCGATTGGGTGTGTCCAGTTTTTTTTCTCACGAAATACATTGATTTCACGCAAGAATGCCGGGTAAGAAGCGCTCAAGACGACTTCGCATTTGGAAAGCAGGTCGCGGCATTTCGTCATGTCTATGACCGGCTTGTCAACAATATAAGCATTTATAAACAGGACTCGCCGAGAATAGAGTCCGAAAAGCCATTTTCCGTTACAAAAACATGTAACGCTGATTTCATTATCTTGCCGCGAAAATAAAACGGTTGCGCTGCGACGACCGTGTTGCCACTGCAATAGCTGAATCACGATACGTCGTCGCGGTGTCCGGCAACGGTGTTTGGGTTATGAGGCTGAAATTCTGTCCCTTGATTGCCCGACACACATTGTATCCGGTAATCATTGACGTATCCGCGCCACTCCATGCCAAGATCACCGTCTGCCCCAGCGCGTCATATGAAACTGTCAACCTCGTTGGCCCCGGAACCCCGCTTCTCCGGCTATGGCAATGCATGCAATGATCGCCTGGGTGCAAAGTTTCTTGAAGTTCATGTAACCCCCATATATTTGTCGGTGTGATAAAAATGCCCTGTGTCAATAAATCGACCAGGGCGTGAGAAACGACCATATGATCAGGATCGTTATTCCAAATTTTTTAAAATAATAACATCTGAATGGAAGAATTTACTCGCGGGATTTCCCAGTTGAATTGGCGCGGATTTTGCGGCCTTTTGGGGCGGACGGTTATGATTTAGCGCGTTTTTATTTGCCGTTTTTTCCTTATTAACTTCTCGACTCCTCAACTTCCTTCCAGCCAAAGCTTACCGTGTCTTAATAACGCCATGAAAAAAAAGCGCCCCGTCATTTACAAGACGGGGCGCTCAAACTTCACAAACAACAATCAGCCGCCTTACGGGGCCGGACGGTACGTGATGTCGTCAAGCGCGTACCACGAGCCTGCAGTATACCCGGCTCCCTGGGTGACCGGCGCAACGAACATAAGGTAGTCGGTAATCGCCGAAAGATCGACCGTCGGGAAGCTGGAAAGCGGAAGCGTGATCTCATGCCATGTGCTGTCAGCCGCATAACCCAGCGTAGAGAGGTCGACCGCGGTTCCGGCGCCGCCGGTGGAGGCGATGAACGCTCCCACGCTCGGCGAACTCCCACGGATGTAGAAATGAATGTTGCCGCCGTAAAACCCGGACATGTCGACCGACCCGACCGCGGCGCTCACCACAAAGCCCCACGTGGACCAGCCGACCGTTCCGCAGGTGACGAGCCAGCACTTGGTGTTGCCGGGGTAGGGATCGACGGTGTTTGCGCCGTCAAGCGCCGTGGAGGTAAGGTGAAGCGACGTATCCGTATGCGCCGCCGTGTAATCCCACACCTGCACGGTGGTATTGGCCCAGTCTATGCTCTTGGTCACCCGCTGCGAATAAATGGCGGTCTCGGGAGACTTGGTGATCGCGGTGAGCACGCAGATCTGGCTGGCAAGCGTATACGATGAAATGAACTTCTTGAACGTCTTGTATCCGCCCTTGGACGCCACAAGCGTGTCTGCGACATCGGCCTTCTTGGAAAGCGGCTGCGCCGAACCGGAAAGCTGCCTGAGCGCAGGTCCCGCGGTCTGCCCGCCGGCGAGCGTCATTTTGCACACCGTGGACCAGGCGCCGATGCTTACCTTTATAAAATAGATACCGGGCGTGATGTTCTCCCGGCCGGGCGCGAAGGCATACACGCCCCTGCACAGCATCCTGCTGAGCGAGGAAGAAACCATGCGCCCGTTCATGGCATAGACATCGATACGAACAGGCGACTGCGCGGCGACGCTGAAACACACCGTGTTGCCCGAAACGGCCGCAGAAACCGGAGCGGAGGACTCAAGCATGGACCTGACCGCCGTGGTCTGAACGAGCGAGAACGAGCCGTCGCTTGCCGAGGTGGTTGAAAGCCCCGCATACATCAGGCTCACCGTGGCGCCCGAAACGCCGTTGCCCGATCCGTCTATCACGGTCCCGGTGATGTTGATGTCCTGCGCTCCCGCCCGAAGTGCGAGCGCGGCCACGAACGCGCACAGAGCGATTCTTCTTCCGACCATACAGACCTCCTGATTTGAAAAGGTTTAGGGAATAGCTGCCGATTTTGAAGGGACAAATATAATAGAAAAAGCAGTTTTTCACAAGACAAAATTTACAATATGGAAACTACGCGGGAGCTCACGTGACCTGAAGCGCTTTAATCATGGAGTTACCATGCACCACCGCGCCAGGATCGTTTTTTTTCCGCCCCCGGCGCCGCTTCTGAGGCAGAAGGATTCTGCCGCGCAGACAAGATGCGGGGATTGTTCCATTTTGTCATGAGGGGTGCAAAATGATGGTCAGAAACCGTTCGGATCCGCGCACTGGTTGTCGATCGGCAGCCATCGTCTTTTTATGGCAAAGCCAATCCAATAAAAAAGGGAGCATCAGCTCCCTTTTCCAATTGCCGCATAAACAAGCCTTTACTTTACAATAGTGATTGCCTTGGTCTGATGCATCGTGCATTGCATGCCCTCAGCAGGTACGTGCCGTTGGGAATGCCGCCGCGAAAATTGATCTGAAGCGGGCCCGCGGTCATGGACCTGAGCATCGGGGTATAGTCGGCCGCACACCTTGGTCCAGATTCTACCGCTCGTTTCTTTAAAATGCCGCATGTCCCTGCCGTGTCTGCCGTTACCTGTTACCAAATTATATAACAGATAAACCTCTAGCGTGTATGGAATCATCCCAAAAACCAGCCATTGCGCTTATATTTATGGGCAGGAGAGACTTTTCGCACCGGACGGGACGTCTCCCTGTAAACCGGAACTTCCGAGAAGAATACCCCCTTTTAACAGACAGGAGAGCGTATGAAAAAGCACCTCAGCCTTTTGCTCGTTGCGCTGTTCAGTGCCGCAGTGTTCGGCCAGGCCGGGACTTTCCCGGTCATATTCCATAACAATACCAAGGTGTATGCCGACAGCCAGATTTATGTATTATTCTGGGTGCAAAATAAATATTGGGTTGACAAAAACGGCGCGCTGCAGCCCTTTCAAGCGGCAGACGTCAATGCGCCAGGGCATTATACCAAGGACGGCAAGAATTATGCCGCCGTTTCCGTCCGTCTTTCCGATATGGTCAATTTCAGGTGTCCGACTTCGGTCGGCGGCGGACGACTCTACATGTCGGTCGGCAGTCCGTTCCTGGTAAACGTCTCGGACGGCGGGTTCGCGTTGCCCGATCCCCAGAACCCGGGTGATCCCATGGCAGATGCCTACTGGGACTGGTACGAAATGGCCTACGCATATAACGCACTTCAGTTCGGCGGCAATACGACCCAGGTCGATATTTTCGGTTTCCCCTATTCCGTAAAAGTCTGTCAGTCTTCAACGCATTTCATGGACAGTTGCGGTATAAGCACCAGCAGCGGCTGGTCTATGCCACGGATCATGCAACTCTTCAAGGACAGTCTGTCGGCCCCTTTCCAGGCATCCATCAAACCTACCCGTGTTTTGGCACCGCAAAACTCGAGCCAGTTCTATGTTGGAGGCGCCTACGCCGACTATTTCAAACCCCTTCTTGATTCTCTCTGGACGGACTGGTCGGCTAAACCGTTCACGTTCAAATACGGCGGCAGCACCTGGACGATAACCGGAAATGGTACCGATACGGTGACCGTCAGCGGTAGCAATTCAGGAAAAATGAGCAAGCCCACCGCGAGGTCGATCTGGGCCAACAACAGCTTTGACCAGATGAGTCTTAACTTTGTGGCTCCACTTTCATCGGCACTGTGTCGCGGAGTGGCGCGGGACTCCAGTTGGTATAACAACCCTTCCACCTATTATCACAAAAGCAAGACCAGAAGCGAATTCGCCGATCTCCTGCACAGGATCAGCATTCATAATAAGGCCTACGGTTTTGGCTTTGACGACAACAACAATCAGAGTTCGGTCCTGATTGTGGGCAGCTCGCAACCGCTCGACTCCCTTGTCTTTGATTTGGGATCGTTCGATCCCGCCACCGTCGGCTCGGTTGTTCCGGAGCAGAAGTCGCGGGCGAACTCGCATGCGATCCGGATGGGGGCGCATGATATTGTCACCATTCAAAGTGCAAACCCCATTGAAAAAGTCACGCTGGTTTCGCTGAACGGAAAATCGCTTCACAAGAGCGTGCTGGTGAACAATAATGCCTTCAGCATTGCGGGTCTTTCGGCCGGCACCTATTGTGTGCGGATAACGGACAAGCAGGGTCTCACGACAACGCAAAAAATTTGGAAAGAGTAATCACTATCTAAAGAGAAAAGGGTTGAAAGCATGAAACGGATCGATCTCATGACATTCGCCGCGGCGTTGCTGGCGAGCACCGGCGCGGTTTGGGCGGCGACGCCGCCGTTTGTCCACAAAATCAATATAACGCAGTACCTTGATTCCGGGGCCACGCTCCCGGTCAAGGGTACGGTCGTGGCCGGAGGAAGAAATGGCGGCCTCTATAGTTCTTCCCTGGGAAATGACGCTCCCGCATTGATACCGAACACGGCCGGTGAATATACCACGAGCACGCAGATAACGGAAGACGGCCAGTGGGTCCTTTACAATGGAGGCGGGGTCAAGCTCATCCGCGTTGACGGCATGTTCAAGACCACCGTCCCCGCCACCAATCCATCCACCAGCGACGGCAGCTGCACGTTCTGGTGGAACGCTCCCAGCGGGAAACTGGAAGTTGTCTATAGAGAAAACGGCGATAAAACAGTCCACGCGGTGCCTGTCACCTTTTCGACAAATGCCGCACCGACCTTCGGCACAGACCGTGTTATCGCCCAATTCACCAAAGCGTTGGAGTTTTCTATGGGCTGCGCGCGCGATCATTTTTTTGCCAGAATAGACTATGACCCGAATTCCGGAGTGTGCAATTATGGGCCGGCAATGGTTACCCTTCCCGGCAGCGGCGCCGCGGCCACCGATTCCAATGTGTGGCACCCGGCCACCGGCAATGGCGGTATTCCCCAAATGGGATGCATGTGTACCCTGTCCCATAACGGGGCAATCGGCTGCTTCAATCCAGGGTACGACCAATGGTGCTGCTGTATGGCCGATGAATTCTGCCTCCTCAGGCACAAATCATTTATCCTGGTTCCTTTTCAGGAGAAGACCGCGCCCCCAGTGGCCTGGCAAACCGCCCTTGAAATGTCCATGGCCTTCAGCGTAAACTGGGCGCCTAAAAAATATTTGTTCCTGAGTCCTACGGACTCCACACAAGGTCTGAATGCCGTAAGCAGCAACTTCTGGTCTGATTTCAAAGATTGGAATTACACCAACGACACCAGCTATATCGTGGGGGACGGGGATTGCATTGCATATGGGAATTGTTCGCTTCACCCGGATTCTTGCGCCGGCAGCCGTATGCCGGACTCGGGGACCATTTGGCTTGTGAATTACAATACCAACACCTGGACAATGATACTGCATTTACCCGCGGGCGTAAGGCTTAGCCACCCGGCGGTATGGATATGTCAAGATGCATCGTGCCAAACAGGAACCATTGCACCCGTGCCTGGCAATCACCTGGCGTATCGCGGCATTCCGCTACAAGGCAACAAATACATAGTAGATATTAGAGGCCGCTTCGTGCCGGATGCCCAATCAACATCCAAACTCATGCAAGGCGTCTATTATTCTGTTGCCCCGGACGGACGCTGCAAGCGCATTTTGGTGAGCCATCGATAAAGGAAGTAACCTTCACGGCGAGTGTTCTTTTCGACGCTCGCCGTGAACCCGCCGACGGTGGCCGCCCGGGGTCGAGGAATCTGTCCTCGATTACGGGTTCTTTGAAAAAACCTGCGCCTGAAAAACCCGCCGTTCTTACGCTTCGAGCCGAAGCCACGAGACTGATATTTTTAGATTTGAATTTCCCCGAAAATATCCCCGAATATTTTCTTGTATTTTCCGATTTATTGCATTTCAATTTTTGGCCATAACGAATTGAGATTAACTTACGCAGGCGCGGAGCGCACGCGTCAAGTTGAATCGCTTGTTAGCCGGCAGGCATCGGGCCACCGTCGCGACGTGCCTCCACCAGCGATTCGAGCGGATCGACGAACGACCGCTTCCAGAACGGAAGGCCGAACGTCGCGACCATCCATTCAAACAGCGGCTTGAACCAACGGCGTCGCACAGTAACGAAGTACGTGTATTTGATGCGTGTACCTTCCGGGTCATCGACGAGTAGCAGCTCCTCATCCCCGGTCGTGTTGAAGGTGAGGTTGCGGGTGGTACAGCGGTAGCCTTGACCCGGTAGCAGCATCACCGTGAGCTCGATCTTGGCAGATGGGAGCCATGCGGCAAACGAACCGGCCTCCGCTTCGAGTGTAAGCACATCGCCATCACGCTTCAGGAGTCTGATCGAGCGAGCGATCTTGGGAAAGTGCTCAGGCATTCGCTCGAAGTCCGAGACAATCGCGTAGACCGACGCGCGGTCCGCGTGCACCAGCCAGTCGCCATGAACGGTCACCATATTGGAGTCGGTCATCGCGTAACGCCCTCTTTTATTGTCCGGCTAACGCCGCGCGCTAATATCCCGGACTACGACCGCGTTTTCCCGCCGCAAACCACCAATCTTGTATGAAGAACCAACCGAACGCGAACAAAGGGTGTTTGCAGATGCGGACGGTTATGATTTAGCGCGTTGTTAGGCGGCTTTATTATCTCTTAATCGGCCGCTAGCGTATTTGTGGAGAACGCTGGACATTAAAGTCTGGTAGGGAATGCCATCCTCAATTGCCAAAACCTGAAGTTCAGTCAGGTCTTTTGTCGAAATTCTGATATTAACCCTTTTATCTTTTTTAATGGTATTGCGAGCTGCAGTGCGAAGTCTCGAAATAAGGGCTGCTTGGTGCCTGACGGGTTTTAATTCACCTTTTTCAAATGCGTTCAGAATTTCCTGTTCTTCCTGATCCAAATTGTATTTCATAATTAGCCCCTCCTCAAATATTTCTTGGTGTATTTCCTGCTTGGAATTATCGTTTTTAATAAAAAACCTTTTTCGTGCGGCACAAAAGGAACCATGTAAGCATACCCATCCACATTAATGATCATGATCTTCTGATTCGGATATTTTTCTTTCTTCGGATGGTCCACGATCGCCAGAACATGGTCGGTATGTATTCGCAAAACGATATCTTCAAAGCAGATTCCACGTTCCTTCTTGAGTCGTTCATTCTTTTTAATGTTCCAATAGAAGAAATCCATAGTAGAATTATAACTGATTGTGTGCCTTATGGCAACAACATTTCATTCTTTGTTTTACTGCCTAACGCCGCGCTAATATGCCGGACTACGACCGCATTTTCCCGCCGCAAACCACGAATCTTTCTATGAAGAAACGACCACTCGCGAACCAAAGCTGTTTGCAAATGCGGACGGTCATGATTTAGCGCGTTGTTATGCCTTTTCTCTCTTTTTGCCTTTTTTGAATCGATTTCGTCTTGCCTTCATTAATCCGGTTTGGTGAAAACCGATTCCTGCGAATCCCGTGATTAATCTGTAATTAATTCCGAATTGATTGTCTTTCGCCTCCATTAACGTGCGCCCAACCGTGTGCAGTGGCCTGATCGCCGCGATGTGACGGTGCAGAATGAAACCGTCGGAGGCGTCAAACAAGCTATTGCATCACTTGGGCTGTTGGCCGACAGTTCTTTGCCCCCACACATTTTCTTCTCTTCGCGTGAAGGGGGCCTGTTTTTATAACAAATTATCGGAAAATCGGAATACTCCTTACATAGGTATCCGATCCTGCCCTCATTCTTACGGTATAACAACCTGTGGCTAAATGGCGCGTATCCCATAGTATGCTGTGCGCGCCTGATGCAAGATTCTTATTGATAAGAGTTGCCACTTCATGGCCGGATAGGTCATAAATATTAACCACCACCTGATCTGAATGCGTAAGAGAAAATTCAATGGCTACGATAGGGTTAGTATGGCCCGGAGAGTGTACCCTCAAATATACCTGGTCTAATTTCCCTCGCTGCAGTTTATTGTTAAGTACTCCAACTTCTGAAAGCGACCTGTACCATACACCGCTGCCCCTAGTCCCGGCAAAAATATTGTTGGAGTCCACGCCAAGAGACAGAATTCGTAAATTCGTAAGCCCGGAATTTACTGCAGTCCAGCTTGTTCCATTATTGGTGGATAGAAAGACACCACCACCATCAGTCCCGGCAAAAATATTGCTGCCGCACAGGGCAAGAGACATAACAATGGTATTTGTGAGGCCGGAGTCAACCGTAGTCCAGCTTGTTCCATTATTGGTGGATAGGAAAACACCGTCATCATTAGTACCGGCAAAGATAGTGCTGTCTCTCACTGCGAGAGAATTGACAAATTCTGCAATTGCACCCCCTGTCGTTGTAAGCCCGGAATTTACCGCAGTCCAACTTGTTCCATTATTGGTGGATAGGAAAACGCCACCTTCCGTCCCGGTAAAAATATTGCTGCCGCTCACTGCAAGAGCATGGACATAAACATTCGTAAGCCCGGAATTTGTCGCAGTCCAGTTTGTTCCATTATTCGTGGATAGGAAAACGCCACTCCAAGTCCCGGCGAAAATATTGCTGCCAATAACTGCAAGAGCATATACCTCTTGCGAAAATCCAGCATTTAGGCCGGAATTGACCGTTGCCCAAGAGTAACCCAAATCGTTGGAAAAGTAAATCCCTTTTCCATTTGTGCCGGCAAAGATATTGGCGCCGTTTATTAAAAGAGATTTGACATCTATATTGCTGGCGTACTCGCCATTATTCCAACCATTGCCTAACATGTCCGGCGGCGTCATCCATACACCAAATCCCCCAGTCCCAGCACAGATAACCGCGCCTATTGAAAGTGCATTAATGTTCCACGACGAATCAAACGTTTGTACCCAACCAGCACTTGCCACATGCGTAGAAAAAGCCAGCAACCCCAAGCAAAGAGCAAGCCGAATCAGGAACTTTTTCATATGAACCTTCCCTTCCTTGTAATTGTTGTTTGTTATTATTTTTTCCTGTTCCCCGCGAGTCTTTAATGGGAGGAGGCCAAGAATTTTGGCCAACTCGGTATTGTGTGAAGCGATTCCATCGAATTCCGGCTTGTTCCGGAAAATATCCCCGTGGTAATCATCTTTTCTTGTTCGATTAATTGCCTTTCAATTTCAAGCATAACGCCGCGCTAATATGCCGGACTATGACCGCATTTTCCCTGCGCAAACCACGAATCTTGCTTGAAGAACTAGCCGCCCGCGAGCCAAGGGTGTTTGCAGATGCGGACGGTCATGATTTAGCGCGTTGATATTATAGATAAAGGCCCCCAACGGAACGTAGCTTATAGTTACTTCGTTCCACAAACCACATTCCTAAAAAAGGAGGCCTTTATGGAATTTGTTCAT
>DATJAL010000036.1 GCA_035516255.1 Chitinivibrionales bacterium
GAATACGCGCTGGCGAAGGCGACGAGCATGATGAAGAGCGCGGGCCAGGTGAAGGAGATCGAGAAGTCGAAGAAGGAAGAGGAGAATATCAACAAAGAGATCGAGAACCTCAAGAAAAAGCTTAATAACGAGAAAAAGTAACGGGCGGGTTTTCTTCCGCTTGAAAAATGGAGAGAGAAGACGTAGTTTAAGGGCAGTCAGGATGAAAATCTTTGAAAAGAAAGCGCAGGGGGTCTTATGAAGTTGAGTGTCCAGGCAATGCTGCTTGCGGTGGCCGTTTTCGCTGCCGGCCCGTGGGCGGCGCCCAGGAAGATCGTTGTTCCCGCCAACGCGCCGACCATCCAGAAAGCGCTTGACGAAGCGGATGAGGGAGACACCGTGTTCGTGAGCAACGGCACGTACAAGGAAAGCATCGTGATGAAGGACAACGTCGTGCTCGAGGGCCAGGACGCGGAGAAGACCATCATCCACGGCAATGCCAGCAAGCCGGTGGTCGAGGGAGCAAACCGAGCGGTGATCAGGAACTTCACCATCGAGCACGGGAGCACGGGCATCATCTGCAAGAACACCAACCCCGTCATCGAGCACAACATCGTCCGCAGCAACCGCACCGGCGTCCACGCGCTCATCTCGCTGCCCGAAATCAAGAACAACATCATCTACGGCAACGAATGGACCGGCCTGTACTGCGAGCTGATCACCAACTCGCAACGCACGTCCATCGACCACAATTTCATCGGCGAGAACAACTACAGCGGCATCATGCTGGCGCACAAGAGCGAGGTGCTGATCCAGAACACGATCCTGTTCAACAACAAGCAGTACGGCATCTACGTCAACGAGGACTCGAAGCGCTCGCGCATCGTATATAACGACTTTTGGGGCAACCGCAACTCCTACAATATGTACGCGGTGATCAACGAGACCAACATCGCCAAAGACCCGGGCCTGAACGAGATGGGCGTCAAGGACTTCTCCTTTGCCGATTTCGGCGGCAAAAACTATCCGCTCGCGGGGCTGGGTAAGAGCGGCGGCGACATCGGCCCCATGTCGGAGGCGGCGCTTAACAGAATGCGCATCGATACGGACGGCGACGGCATCCCCGACGACGTCGACCAGTGTCCCGATGTCCCCGAAGACAGGGACGGGTTCCAGGACGAGGACGGCTGTCCCGATTTCGACAACGACAACGACGGCATCTACGACGCGCAGGACAAGTGCCCCAACGAACCCGAGGACTACGACGGCTACCAGGACGAGGACGGGTGCCCTGATCCCGACAACGACGGCGACGGCATCCCCGACAAGCTTGACAAATGCCCCAACATCCCCGAGGACATAGACGGGTACGAGGATGACGACGGCTGCCCTGACGGCGGCGGCCCAGGCAAGATGCCCGCCACCGGCGCGGCACCGGCAAAGACCGGGGTGACGGCAACGAAGTCCGCAGCCGGCCAGCAGGGCCCGGCGACAACGGCAACGCCGGCGGATGCAAAGAAGAAGGAAGCGAAAAAGACTGAGCCGGCGAAGCAATAGGATTTGTCAAACAGGATTTATAGTGAAGGGGAGTGAAAGCTCCCCTTTTTTATTGCCGGAAGGAATGCTATTTTATGTGCGATAGTCAAGATTCCCGGTGATGCTTTAATTGCTTTTTATTATTATCAACTCAATCCAACCGTATTCTTCCCGTCCATAATAATCAACCCCTCAAAAAACTCCCTCGCCTCCCCGGTGCATTTGAACGGCCGCGGGCTCTTTCCCGCGCCGATGAAGAACCCCACTTCGTAGGCGACGGAGCCCGCCCGTATTTCCTGTCCGTCAACGTGTACGCCCATGGTGTCGAGGCGGCAGTTCTTCCAATAGGGAGGGGAGTTTCGGGCGGATGAGGGAAGGTACACAAGGCCCTTGGTGCGGCCCCAGAGGAACTGGAACAGAAGGCGGCTCTCGACGCTGGCCCAGAATGACGGGCAGGGGACCTCCTTGAACACCTTGAGGGACGGCGTGAACGTCTCGCGGAGCGAGCCGCTGGAGAATTCGACGCGGTGTTTGGTCCAGATGTCGTTGACAATATAGACAGGCGAGAGGATCTGGTCCTCGAGCCGCACGTCTTTTTCAGCCACGATCCTGTCGAACACCACGAGGCCCTCGTCGGCCCAGGTGACCACGCGCGCGTCCCTGCGCAGCAGTTTTTCGCCCGCCGCGTTAAGGTAAGAGATGCGGCCCATGGTTTCGAACCCGTCTTTCTGGAACCGGTCGCTGTGGTACACGACTTCCCATTGCTTGACACGGTCGGACACGGCCGGGATGCCGAGCATGGCGGCCCTGTGCTGCATAATGAGCTCGGGGTAGCTGTGCAGGTTGAGCCCCACCATGGGATGGCCGCCCAGCGCCTTCCACGCCACGCTGCGCGTCATGCGCACGTTCCGGCGGTAGCACACTTCCACGTACGGATAGATGTGCCGCGTGTCAACGGCGTTCTCGAGCTGGCCCGCGCTGTAAAACCTGAATTCTTCGGGAAAGGGCAGCACGGCAAGCATGGCGAGCTCGAAGCCCACCTGGCTCTGGAAAAAAAGTTCCCAGCCCTCATGCGCGGGCGTGAAACCAAGCACCCACGGCGGTCCTGATTTTTCCTGCGAGGCAAGCTGGCCGTCCATCCAGGTGAGGAGTTTGTTCGTGATCGAAAGCGCGCGCGGGTCGTTGTTCCACAGGCCCCAGGCAAGGGCGAACGGCCGGGGCAGGAAGTAGGGCAGGTCCTGGCCGCCGGGCGCGTAGAACATGCCGTTGGGAAGGCAGAACCGAAGCAGCAGGTCGAACGTTTCCTGGTGGTTCTTGCGCCTGAAATATTCCGGCACAGGGTTCTTGTGCAGCGTGTAGGCGGCCATGGACAGCGCCACCCACATGCCGTAGCACAGGATTTCGGGATGGAAAAACCCGTGGTTCTCTGCGGTCATGTCGGAAAACAGCGTCTGCGTTGTTGCGAAATGGGAAACAGAATGTTCGAGATATTCCGAGTGATCGGCCTTGTCGGCCTGCGACGTGGCGATGTTGAGCGCCCAGACTGCGCCGGCGCGCTTCCAGCGCCCGGCGTTGGGATTGTTGGGGCACAAATTTATGGCCCAGCTCAGGCACAAGGCGTCGATGGCGTTTTCCTCGATCTTGGTGTCAACGTCGCACCCGCTGGGCGGCGGCACGCCGATGAACCGGTCGGCCTCGAAGGCGGCCACGCGCTTTACTTTTTCAACAAGCTCCGGTCCCAGAACATCCTGCGCGAGGCGGCAGCACAGGCCGAGCAGCGCGGCCCACAGGCCGCTGCGCCAGTTCTCCCCCCAGCGCTTGCGTCCCAGGAATGTCTCGACGTCGCGGTTGCCGGCGAGGTGGGTGTCGCACGCCCATGCAACGCCCTTCCGCAGCATATCGTCAAGGCGTTCCTTTGACAGGTGCGGCTCAAGCAGACACGTCTCGCTTCTGTAAACATATGCGGCGAGGAGGCACAGCGTCTGCAGGTGCGGGCGCAGCACATATTCGACCACCGGCGACGATGACGCCACCGAACGCATGTTGAAGGCGGCGGGGTCTGTGGCGCCGAACATGCCGGTGCCGTCGCCGAGGTCGTGCCACGACGCGAGATAGTAGTCGAGGCCGTGCAGCAGCAGCTGCAGGATGGGGCGGGGCTCGAGCTTTTCTTCAAAGTGAAGCGTCATAGCGGTTCAGGAGCGTTCTGGGGAAAGCGGATGGTCCATGGGATACACCGAGATCTGGCCGGCACCGGCGTCGTCGCCGCATTTTTTCGCGAACTCGCGTGCCGTGTTCGAGTCGTACAGCACCACAAAGCCGTCGCCGAAAAAATGCGGCCGCCTCTCGCCCTGAAGCCAGGAAAAATATTTATCAACTTGGTTCCGAAGGAACGAGCCGTCCTGTCCCGAATACCCGATGCCGATGTAGGCCATAGCGGGATTAATCCTTTACATAGAAAAGATCCCCGCAGAGACACAGAGGGCACAGAGAAAAACAAAATTGGAAATTGCAGGTTGAAAGCGACAAAACAAATAATTAACCTTAAACTTTCAACTTCCAACGTTGAACTATGTATGTTTTCTGCGACTCGGCGGTGATGGTTCACTCAACTGAGATGCGCAATAGAAAAATATGTTGTCGCCAAGAGCAGTGAACAGTGTTGACGGAAACCTCACGCAGGTCCGGTCAACCATTGACAAAATAAAAATTGAAAAACCGCATCACGAAAAAAGGTTACTTGAAGTAATGTCCTTCGGGTATTATTTTTATGTCCCTGTGGGGCTGTAGCTCAGCTGGGAGAGCGGTTGGTTCGCAATCAACAGGCCAGGGGTTCAATCCCCCTCAGCTCCACCACTTCTTTTTTCTTCCCCGTTGAGAGCCCCAAGCCATGCGCTGTCCCATCTGCAACACTGAAAATCACGTTGCGTTTTCCGCAACAGTGATCACCAAATACGCCGTATCGTATTTCTCGTGCGGAAATTGCGGTTTTGTCCACACCCAAGAGCCGTATTGGCTCGAGGAAGTTTACAAAGAGGCGCATAACGACGAAGACACGGGTTCGCTTCAGCGGAACCTTTTTCTTTCAAAGATCGTCCCGTCCGTCATTTTCTCGTTTTTCAATCCTCATGGCCGGTTCCTTGATTTCGGCGGCGGCCACGGCGTGTTCTGCAGGCTTATGCGGGATCAAGGATTTGATTATTTCTGGAAGGACGCATACGCAAAGAACATTTTCTCACGCGGTTTTGAACTTTCAGAACATAACGGCCCTGTTGAAATGGTGACCGCCATCGAGTGCTTCGAGCATTTTCCCCGGCCGGTCGAGGAGATCCAATCAATGCTTGCGACCTCGGCGAATATTTTTTTTACCACGGATCTGCTTCCCTCGCCGGTGCCAGGAGCCGGCCAATGGTACTATTACGCACCTACCCACGGCCAGCATATTTCGTTTTATTCACTTAAGACGCTTTCGTTTCTCGCCGCACATTTCGGATTGAACGTGTATTCCAATGGTTCTAACATTCATTTGTTCACAAAAAAGAAATTGACGGATTCAAAATTCAAGAGAGCGCTCAAAACGGGATTTCTCGTGCGCCAGAAAATACGCATGATGATGAAAAGCAGGACGAAGCAAGACGAGGAGTTGATAATTGCGAGGAAGAAACAAGGCGGAAAAGTAACAAAGTGACGAAGATTATTCAGTCAAGAAGAATTTATTTGTCTATAACATTTATTGATCGGAATAAAAGATGGGTTCCCGATTTCGCGGGAATGGCACAATAAGTAATGCCATCTGGTTACTGGAGGACTAATAAATCTGGTGCTGGAAGATATTTTTAAGGAGATTGCCTCGTCGAAGACTCCTCGCAATGACCCCCCTACCAAAACAGCTACCGCTCGCGGGTGCGCCCAAAAAATAGCGGTCAGAGATCGGCAGTCAGCGGTCACAGATCGGAATCAATTTGCGTAATGCGGTATTGATAAAGTGGACTCGCGTGGCATCTACATCGGTTTATTCACTATCGCTCGCCAGCGGTAGGCAGGACTGGAGGGTGAGCCAGAGCGAATTGCCGACCGACCCGAAGCCCGAAGTTTACTGAGGGCGAGGGGAACGCACAACATTGTATTAATTTCTTATGCTATCTTTCTGTCAACCTTCAACCCGATCACCGGCTCGATCTTCCTCAATATCACGTCGCGGGTGATGAGGCATTCCTTCACGTCGTCGCGCGAGGGGATGTCGAACATGATGGTGATGAGCACGCTCTCCAGCACGCTGCGCAGGCCGCGGGCGCCGGTTTTTTTTGCAAGCGCGATCTTCACCACTTCGCGCAAGGCGTCCATGGAAAACGTGAGGCGGATGCCTTCCATAGCGAACAGCTTTTGGAACTGCTTGGTGAGCGCGTTTTTCGGCTCGGTGAGGATCTTAAGCAGGGCCTCGTCGTCGAGCTGGTCGAGCCCGAACACCGCAGGCACCCTGCCCACGATTTCCGGGATCATGCCGTATTTGATGAGGTCGTCGGGTTCCACTTTACGGAGGAGAGCGCCGATCGAGTTGCCGTGCCGGCGCCTTAGCTCCGCGTTGAACCCCATGCGGCTCTGGCCGATTCGAGCCTCGATGATGTCCTCGAGCCCCACGTAGGCGCCGCCGCAGATGAACAGGATGTCGCGCGTGTTGATGGGGATCAGGTTCTGCTCCGGGTGCTTGCGGCCTCCCTTGGGCGGCACGTTGGCGATGGTGCCTTCAAGAATTTTGAGCATGGCCTGCTGTACGCCCTCGCCCGACACGTCGCGCGTAATGGACGGGTTGGGCGACTTCCGGGCGATCTTGTCGAATTCGTCTATGTAAATGATGCCCTTTTCCGCCTTGGCAACCTCGTAGTTTGCAACCTGCAGAAGGCGCACGAGCATGTTTTCCACGTCCTCGCCCACATAGCCGGCCTCGGTATAGACCGTGGCGTCAACAATGGTGAAAGGCACCTTGAGCATTTTCGCGAGCGTCTGCGCGATGAGCGTCTTGCCCGTGCCCGTGGGGCCGATGAGCAGGATGTTGCTTTTTTCGATCTCCACGCCGTCGTCGGTTGCCTGCGAGCGCGACAGGATGCGCTTGAAATGGTTGTACGCGGCCACGCACACGCCTTTTTTCACCTCGTCCTGGCCGATCACGTACTGGTCGAGGAACGCCTTCATCTCCCGCGGCGTGGGCAGCGAATCGAGCGCAAGGTCGCCCGGCGTCTTCGCCTTGTCCTCCCGCAGGATCTCGTTGCACATCTCCACGCACTCGTCGCAGATGTGGACCGACGGTCCGGTGATGAGCTTTGCCACCGCGTCCGCGCTCTTGCCGCAGAAGCTGCACTTGATGCCGGGGTACTTGGGCTTAGAGGTCATGTTATTTTTCCCGTTTGGTAAGAATTTCGTCTATGATGCCATAGGCCTTTGCCTCGTTGACGTCCATGAAGAAATTGCGGTCGGTGTCCTTGCGGATCACGTCGATGGGTTGGCCCGTGTGCTTCACGAGGATCTCGTTGAGCGATTCCTTGACGCGCATGATTTCCTTGGCGTGGATCGCGATGTCGGCTGCCTGGCCGCCGGCGCCGCCCGCCGGCTGGTGCAGCATGATGCGCGAGTGGGGCAGCGCGTACCGCTTGCCCTTGGCGCCGGCGGCGAGCAGAATGGCGCCCATGCTCGCTGCCTGGCCGATGCAGATGGTGCACACGTTGGGCTTGATGTATTGGATGGTGTCGTAGATGGCGAGCCCGGCCGAAACAATGCCGCCCGGCGAGTTGATGTAGATGGTGATGTCCTTGTCGTCGTCCTCGTATTCGAGGAAGATGAGCTGGGCCATCACGAGATCGGCGATGGTCTCGTCGATTTCCTGGGCGAGAAAGATGATGCGCTCTTTGAGCAGCCGCGAATAAATGTCATACGAGCGCTCTCCGCGGCCGGTCTGTTCGACTACTATTGGGACAAGTGACATAGTATTCCTCTTCTTTCCAGTTCTTATGATGTCATGATAAATTTGGTTTTGTCAAGTTAAATAAATTTCAAATTTATTTGGGCGTTCCCCTCGCCCTCAGTAAACTTCGGGCTTCGGGCCGACCCTCCTTCCGGTCCACCCCTTCGGGTGCTTCTCCCTCGTCAGGGATTTCCAAGGGTCACAAGGGTCGTCGTCCTTCTGCTCGGGCTGCCACGGCCCCTGTATGCCTGAGGGCGAGGGCCGGGCAGCACCGCTCTCCAGAGCGGCCTCCAGTCCTGCCTAACGCGGCGGCGGAGATCTAGTTCGTCAACGACCTGCCTTGGCGCCAATCGAACAAAAACTTCTTATCGGACAAGATGGCATTCTCTTGTTTTACTTTCAACCTTCAGCTTTCAACTTGTCACCGGATTCCTCTATTTTCCCAGGTGTATATTCACCTATCAAGAAATCCAGCGTTTTTTGTTCTCTTATATCGGCTCTGATCCGGTTTGTGGTGCCGTTTTCCCGCAGCCGTTGCTTGAGCTGCTCGAACGGCTGCTTGTAGGCGTCGGCAAGCGCCTGAACCTGGCGGTCCACCTCCTCCTGCGTCGCTTTGATCTTCTCCTGCGCCGCGACAAAGTCGATGATCTTGTACCGCATGATGCCGCGCTCGGCGGTTGCCCGGTATTTCTGTTCGAGTTCCTCGCGCGTGGGCGGCGCCTCACCCGGACGCAGGTAGCGCGTCACCTCATCGGCCATGTGGTCGAGGTAGGCCTGGATGCGCGCCTCGGGAACCTCGAAATGGTTTTTGTCAATCAGTTTCTCTATTGCCTTGCCGTACGCCTCGTTCTTGGCGCGTTCCTTCTCGCGTCGCTCAAGGTCTTTGCGCACGGCCTCGCTTAAAGCGCCGGCGTCCGCGAAATCGCCGAGCTTCTTGAGGAATTCAGGCGTGAGCTCCGGCACCACCTTCTCCTTCACGGCATTGATCTTTACGGAAAAGAAAGCGTCCTTGCCAGCGAGGTCCTTGGTGGAGAAATCCTTGGGAAACCTGATGGCAATGTCGACCGCCTCTCCGGCGGAATGTCCGATGATGCCCTTGTCAAAGTCCTTTATTTCGCCGGCGCCGAGCTCGATGGGATACTTGGGATTTGAAAAGTCCTTGCGCTCAACGCCGTCGATGACGACCTTGAAGTATTCGATGGCGACGCTGTCGCCTTTTTCGGCGGGCCGGGAAACGTCTCTCAATTCGGCGTTGCGCTGCCGCAGGTCTTCCACCGCCTTTTCCACGTCGCCGTCCTTGATTTTCTTCGGGTCCGCGCTGATGCCGAGGTTCTGGTAGCCCCTGATCTCCACCGGCGGGTCGATCTCGAATTCGACGGTGAAGGAGACCGGCGCGCCCTCGTCGGCCTTCAAGTTGCTGATCTTTCCTTTACTGATGGGAAATATCGAATGCTGCTTGCAGGCGTCCTCAAACGAGCGCTCGACAAGGTCCTCCACGCTCTCGGAGTAAATGGACTTGCCGAAACGGCTCCTGATAAGGTTGGGCGGCGTTTTCCCGGGCCTGAACCCGGGCAGCGCCGCTTTTCGGGTGTACGTTGCCAGCTTTTTGGTAAATTCGCTTTCAACTTCTTCCTTGGGAATCTCGATGTCGAGGATCCGGATGAATGATTTTGGCTCTGAGACGGATACCTTCAAAAAATCCTCCTGTCAATGTTGACCGATGATAGGTTCACCCTTCCCCGTTCAAGGTTCAGAGGCCCCCCCGTTCAGGGTTAAAGATTTAAAAAGGAGAGCACCGAATGTTGAACCGTGCAGCCCTGTTTATTGCGAGAAGGGGGACTCGAACCCCCACAGGTTTCCCTACGAGATCCTAAGTCTCGCGCGTCTGCCAGTTCCGCCATCCTCGCAAAGAAAGGAAAAACCTTGTTTAAAAAATAACTCATACGGCCGGCGGCCTACAAACTTTTATGCGTCTATCGAGAGGTGTTAAACGAAAACCGGAGCCATATCCTGTGCTGCGATAGGTCGACCTTGGGGTCGGTGGAGAGCGGCTGGCTGTATTGGTAGGTGTAAAGGTAATCCAGGGTTACCGATTGGGCGATGCGCCAGGAGACCGTGGTGTTCACCCAATACGTGGGGCGCAGCATGTGCTCCTTGATTATCGGGATGATGGGAAATTGAACGATCACCTCTCCTTCGGCGGTAATCCACCGTTCGAGCCGCAAAGCCGCGTTGATTGAAGTTTCGGGACCGTAGGAAATGACGGTGTTATCGCGTTCTTGTTGCACCACCTTGTAATTTCCATGAAAACGCGACAAAAGGGAATCGAGCGTGTCCCGCGTAAATATCGACCGCGGGTCCTGTTCCTTGGTCTTTATGGCCCCGGTGTCCACGTCCTGGAATTGGTCCCAGGTATTCCGCTGCGAATAGCCGAAACCGACCTTAAATTTGCCGTCAAATACGCCGGAGGTGATCGCATCGACATTCGCGCCGATGCCGAGTTCGATGTCCATTGGAGAAAATGAGGGCTTGAGCCTTTTCGCCTGAGCCGTGGAATCGGCTCCCGTGATCACCGAATCGGCGCCGGTAAGCAAAAACATATGGTATTGCGACGATTCCTGGAACCGGTCGTACACGGGAAAAAAATTTGTCTCGAATTGCATGCGGCCGTATGGGCCGAGCCAGGGCATGAACCGCCAGACATAGAGGGAATACACCCTGAAATCGTCCGACGTGTTGTTGATCTCTGTTACCCGTAAATTTGTAAAGTTGAATTCCTCATCAAAAAAGAATTTCGTGTCCCATTCCCCCTTGCCCAGCGAATGGTTGACGCGAAGGTTGGTGAGAAACACGATGGCCGAGTTGTTCGTGTCGTTGCTGGTGTTGAAGAGGATGCTGCCGCCGAGGTCGAGCCCGTACCGCCAGTGGGACGCGAACCGGCGCGACGCTTCGCTGGCGACGGTGACGCCGCCACTGGTGATTTTGCCGGTCACGGAATCCTCCACCACGGAGAAATGCGTGAGCTCGCCGGGAAGCAGGCGCACCGTCACAAAACTGGAAACTGCGTTGTAGCTCCCGCCGGTGCCGAATATCTTGTACAGCCCGGGGTTGAGTATCCACGTGTTCACGCGCTCGCCGAGGTTGGGGTCCCTGCCGTAGGTCCGGCCGAACGGTTCGAATTCGTCAAGCCGCACCATTTCGTAGCTGCCGCGGAACGGGATGTTGCTTTCGCTGACCACGTCGACCTGGAGGCCGGCCCACGTGGGATAGAGCGGAAGGGTCTTGCCCTCCTCGATGACCACCCATTTGACAAGCCGCTGCTTGGTGGAGCCGCTGCCGAAATGCACGCTGTAGGTGCCGGGGATGAGGCAGAATTTTTTTCCGGGCTTGCCCGACTGCAGCACCTTTCCGTTGGAGTCGGCGATCTGGACATCGGGCTCGAGGGAGGGGTCCCCCATGCGGGGCACGAACACCGCGCCCTTGCCGATGGGAATGGAAGTCTCATCCTCGTCGACCTGCTGCGACACGGGGGGCGCGTCCCACGTCTTCACCGCCTCGGTATACCATTCCGGCGCGTAGGGTGACATCGTTGGCGCCCGCACCGAGGCGGTGTCGCGGCGCACGCTCGCGTTCATATCGCCGGTGATCTCATCGCCGGGGAGCGCGGGCGGCGGTTCCGCAAACGCAAGGGCGGCGTAGCATATGCCCGTGACGCACGCCGGCCGCAGCGCCGTGGAAATGCGGGAGCGCGTCGCCTTCATGCTATTCCCCGCCTTCGCCCCGGAATTTTTCAATTTCCTTGGCTCTGCTGGAATCGGCGCTCGCCGCGTTATTGCCCGAGGCGCCGTATTCGCGGGCGAACACCTCGTCCAAATCGTGGACCGCCTGGTTGACGATGAACTCGAGGAGCGAAGACATCTCGCGCACGACATTGTCGGGCGAGTATTGATAGACGCGTTTCCTGTTGTCAAAAACGCGGGAATACAAAACGCGTCCGTCGCTCATCCTGGAAAGCGTGAGGCGCAGGGCAAGGTGCGCAAACCACAATTGGTCGCTGTCGTATTCCTCGATCGCCTCGATGTTCCCGGAAAGTTCGTAATCGGCCTTGAAGCCCTCGTCGAACCGCCGGATGATGTGACTGACGAGGTTGATGGCGTTGAGGTGCTTCTGCACAAGGTCGGTGATCATACGGTTGGGTTTAACCGCCCATATTTTATAAAAGTAGTAGCGCAGCTCGAACGGACTTTGCCGGTACACGATCTGCGGCCGGTTGTAGGCGTCTTCGATGCTGAATTCCTTGAGCCGCAGCGTGAACGGGTACGGTGAGGCAAGGAGCCTGCCCGTCAGTACCGAGGGCACGTAATTGAGGACGTAATATTGCTTAACGGGAATGGTGCCGCAGCAGGCGATGACGGCCAGCAGGACCGCGATGCTCCATAGCACTCGTGCGTGGCTGTATTTCATGTCACCGTTCTCTCTCTTTCTGTTGTTCTCCTTTGAGAATGAGCGACGGGTTTTCGGAAAGCTCGTTGATAAGCTGGTTGGCGTTTTCAAGCGCCTCGCGAAGGTTCTGCATGGACACCGAAACGTCCTCACGGCTCTGGCGTACAATGAGGAACATGGTTTCGGACAGATTTTTAAGGGACAAGACGGTGGAATCGACCCGGGTCACGATCCGCGAAAGCTGGCTTTCCGGAAGGCTGCGGTTGACCGTTTTTGTTATCGAATGGATATCGGATGAAATGCTGTCAATTTTTGTGATGACGTGCCTGGCGGTGCCGGCGATGTTGGTGAAATCCGGGCCCGCGGTGCTGAAGAATTTCCTGGCGTCGGAAGAGACCGCGACGAGGTTGTCGAGGATTTTTTTGATTGAGGCGAGACTGTCGGGCTCCGAAATGGCGTTGAGATGGTTGAGGAGGATCTCCACCTTGCTCACGATGACGTCGAACTTACCGGTGAGCTGGTTCAATACGGAAACTTTCGTCGGGATCTCTGAATTGGGCGGCAGCAACGGCGCCTCGTTGGTGCCTCCCATGATGTCGAGATAGTTGAGGCCCGTTATTCCCATTGACCACGACTGCGCGAACATGTCTTTCTTCATGGGAAAGTCGTTCTGCACCTTGATCACCACCTGGATCCTCGAAAGGTTTTTTGGATCGTAGGAAATTTTGGATACTTTACCGATAAGAACGCCGTGATATTTCACCTGCGATCCCTGCTCGAGCCCGCTCATGGATTCTCCCGTAAAGTACGCGAAATAGGTCTTGTCCTTGTGCGTGAGGCGGATGCCGAGCGGGATGGCGACGAGCACGACCAGTATGCATGCCGCAATGGTCACGAAAATCCCGAGACGAGCGCGCTGTGCGGCGGTGATGTTGCTCATGCGGTCTGCTCCACGGTAAAGAGCGACGCTCCCGCGGCGGCGGCCGCGGCTGGCGTGCTGTCCTTGCGCATGAAGAAGTCGAACACCGGGCCCGAGGCGAATCGCTCGGCGCGTGCCAGGGGCCCATCGAAGAGCACGTTGCCGTTGTGCAGGAACACGATGGTGTCCGCGATTTTCTTAATGGAGGCCAGCTCGTGCGTCACCACCACGACGGTGATGGACAGCCTTTCGCGCAGCGACAGAAGGAGCCCGTCGAGGCCGGCCGCGGTCACCGGGTCGAGCCCGGCCGACGGTTCGTCGCAGAACAGAAGGGGAGGGTCGAGCACCAGGGCGCGGGCGAGCGCCGCGCGCTTGCGCATGCCGCCCGAGAGCTCCTCGGGCAGCAACGTGGCCGCATGGGCAAGCCCCACCTGCGAAAGCTTGAGCATCACGATCTCGCGCATCAAGTCGGGCGAAAGGTTCGTGTGCATCTCCAGCGGCAAGGCGACGTTTTCAGCCACGGTGAGCGAGCCGAGCAGCGCACCGTTCTGAAACAGGATGCCCGCCCGCTTGAGCAGGTCAACGGTTTCCTGCGAGTCAAGGTCCGCAAGCTCCCTGCCGAACAGCCGCACGCTGCCGTGCGACGGCGAAAGCAGTCCGACAATGGTCTTGAGGAGGGTTGTTTTGCCGCACCCCGAAGGGCCGAGAATCACCTTTATTTCCCGCGGCAGCACGCTCATGCTTACATTGTCAAGCACTGTGTGCTCGCCGTAGGCGACGCTGACATTGCGGACTTCTATGACGGGTACGTTTTGATTTTCAGCCATAAAAAGATCTATCTCAGAATAAGAGCATTTCTCATTATACAACAGGGAACCGATTTATTTCAATAAAAGACGGGCAAATCATTACACATCAACGTTATTCCAATCGCTGATTAAAAAATAAACGAAAAAGCCGCGTCCGCCATGATGATAATGAAAATTCCCGTCACCACGCTGGCCGTGGTTTCCTTTCCCACCGATTCCGCGCCTCCGCGCACCCTGAATCCGTGGAACGAGCCTATCCAGATGATGAGCCAGGAAAAAACGACGGACTTTACCACGTTCGCCACGACGTCGATGAAGACGATGTTCTTCATCATTTCCCGTATGAAAAGCCCGGAGGAAATGTCAAGGTAAAACACCGCGACCAGATAACCGCCGAGAAGTCCGAACATGGTGCCGGCAATGGAGAGCAGGGGCATGGTGATTGACAGGGCGATAAATTTCGGGATGATCACAAACTGGACCGGATTAATGCCCATGGTGCGCAGCGCATCGATCTCCTCGCCGACCACCATGGTGGCGATCTCCGCCGTTGTGGCGCTGCCGTTGCGGCCCGTGAGTATTATCGCGGTCATGAGCGGGCCGAGCTCCTTTATCATTGAAATGGTCATCATGGGGGCGAGAAAGATGCCGGCGCCGAACTGCTGGAGCTGCAGCGCCGCCTGGAGCGCGAGCACGATGCCGATGAGAAATGAAAGCAGGCTCACAATACCGAGCGCCTTGTATCCCATTAAAAACATCTGCAGCTCAATCGACCCTTTCCTGAAATCTCTTTTTTTCAGCACTCCGGCGGTTCCCCAATAAATAATTTCCGTAAACATTGACAGTGCTGCAACGGCTGTGGTGCGGAATGCCAAGACAAAGTCTCCCATGCGCGCGAACGCATTTTCTTTTTTTCCGGAAGCCTCCTGCTTCTCAACGGCGGATCTGCCGTAGGAGTCCAAAGTGGAAAGTAGGTCGTGGGATGCGTTGCGGAGCGTGAGTTTGTTTCCGGCCTTGGCATACTGTCTGCCGAGGAAAAAAAGCAGGGAGAGCCCGGCGGAATCGAAGAGTGTGGTGCTTGATAAATCCAGCACCAGCGGTTCGGTGTTTCGCCTTGCTAAAAGAGTGCGCCCGTTTTTTTCAATCCATTCCCTGGTCAGGGATGCCGGAAGATGAACGGTTTCGGCCATACTATGTTCAAAATATATTGATCGCAGGGGTGTGTTGGAGCCTTTTAACCTTAAATGACCGGTACCGGCTTGGAACGGGATTGCTTGACAAAATGGTCTATCCTTTTGTCAATCAATTTCCTCGAAATTGCCCCATAGTAAATTTGGGTGAAATCGCATTAATAATATGTTGTAAGACATTATATAACATTGAGTTGCAAATATGCGGCGAGTCGAATCTCGGAAGATTTTTAAGAAAATAATATAAGAAAGTTGTTGATTTTTTTGCCATTTAGCCCTATATTTGTTATGCTTATTTAGTAAAGGATTGGGTTTCTGGCCATCTTAGCTAACCAAAGTTCCTGATACTAAATCACCTTAAAAACCTGGAAAGGATACCGAACGTCTATGCAGTTACCAAAGTCCAGACGTCGCCAGAAATTGCGTGAAAAAAAATGCCAGTATCCGGGGTGCGGCAAGATTTTCTTCGGCATTCACATTTCAAAATACTGCCCGGAACACCGGCAGGACCGTTACCGTATCAGGAAACGGACGAAGCCCGAAGATGTGAATATCAAGAACCAGACCTTCAAGCACAATTATACCGAGGTAATCACGATGGTGCTCAATTGCGCGCTTGAGGGATGCGACAACCAGTTTGAGGTGAAGATTTATCCGCGCCAGTATATTTATCCAAAATACTGTCCTGAGCACCGGAACGAATACAAGAGAATACGGCACCTGCGCCAGATCGGCAGGGAAGACCTCATTGAGCAGATGATGAAGGAAAGCGAGATGATCGAGATCGAGCCTTCGACGCTCAAGGAAAAGGAGGGCAAAGCGGACGACGTGGAGGCTGTTGACGAGGTCGCCTAGTCGCAAGAAAAATCTTTTCCTCGGATAAGTGGACAAAATGAGGATGGCAGCAATGCCATCCTCATTTTTTTATCCGCTCGATATCCTGTTTGATGGCCGAATGGATTTTATTTCTTCCCCGTAAGCTCCATCGCCGCGCCGGGCCTTCCCGGAATCCCGGTTGATTCGCTTCTGACAAGCACGCCGTCGCTTTTCCTGAACCAGTAGTTTGCGTGCCAGAGGGCCGCGAAAATGCCTGTCGGCGAGGCCCGCACATGGACCGCGGCGGTTTTTTCGCCCTTGAAAACTATGGTTTCCTCGCCGATGCGCTTCACCTGCATCTGCGCGGTCTTCAGCGGGTACGGCCCCATGAGCGCAACGGTCTGGAACACAAGCGACGTGTTGTTTGAAAAAGCGAAATCCGCGAGGTCAAACGGTATCATCTGCTTCCACGCGGCTCCTTTGAGCGCATACGATTTTGCCACCGGTTTTTTCCTGAAAATGCCGGAAAGCAAAAGGCTGTCGCCGGAACGAACGACAGCCACCCGTGTGCCTTCCCACGCATTGCTTGATTTCCACGACCGCTCAATGCCCGTCGAATCAATCATGAGCTCGCTCGCCACAGACGCCGTTTCTGCGCGCCAATCGGAATACATGGTTTCGGATTTCCCGGATTTGGTGATGATGCAGGTTGAAAGTGCCGTGTCTCTGCCCATGAAGAAACGGTAGGAGAGCGTGTCGGAGGCGCAAATGTCAAGGGATGTCAGCAAAAGAATCGGGATGATCAGCGACCGCGCTGACATGGAGGGTTGCCGGCGGACGCGAAAGCGCACCGTCATTTGCATTTATTTTTTCCTGTCATATCGAGAAATATTATCATATCCGCCCGCGTTCACCACATTGGCAAATCCGTTTTTCTTGAGGACCTTTTCCGCCGTTGCCGCCCTGTTTCCGCTGTGGCAATACAGGATCACGGTTTTCAGTTTGTACGGTTCCAACTCCCCGATCCGGCCCGCGACCTGGTCATAAGGAATATTGAGTGCCGTGCTGAAGTGGCCGGCATCGTACTCCTGTTTTGTACGGACGTCGATCACGAGCAATTCGCCGGGAGGAAGTGAAAAGAGGTCTTCCATGGATTCCCTTTTGTAAATGTTAAAAGCGATGACCGCAACCGCGATGATTATCGCGGCGATAATCAGGAGTTTCATACTAGGTTTTTTCCACTGGATTTCATACGTTGTACAGGCAAAAACAGGATGATGTTTGCGCCAGGCCGGACTGAAGGGTGAGCCAGAGCGAATTGCCGGCCGACTCCTCGCCGAAGGCGACTAGGGCGGTCCGGCAACGAGGCGGACAGCCGAGCCCGGAAGGAGGGCCGGTGCCGACGGCAGGCGCCCAGCTCTTTATTGTAAACTTCCAGTTATCTCAGCTTCTTGTTCCACTGCTCCACTTCCTCCCGCTGCTCCTTTAACAATTCATCCGCATTACCGCTTATTTCTATCGTGTCAATGCGGTCGCCCTGGCGGATGGCGTTGACCACGGCCATGTCCTGATCGCCCTTCACCTCGCCGAACACGGTGTGATGACCGTCGAGCCAGGGCGTGGGCACGTGCGTGATGAAGAACTGGCTGCCGTTGGTGTTGGGGCCGGAGTTGGCCATTGACAAAATGCCCGGTTTGCCGTGGCGCAGTTCCTTCACGAATTCGTCGCGGAACTTGTAGCCCGGCCCGCCCGTGCCGTTTCCTTTGGGGCACCCGCCCTGGATCATGAAGTCTGCGATCACGCGGTGGAACCTGAGGTTGTTGTAAAATCCCCGTTTGGCAAGGTTCACGAAATTGGCCGCAGTGAGCGGCGTTTTTTCGGCGAACAGCGTGAGGTTGATGGTGCCTTTTTCGGTTTTGATCGAGGCGGTGAGGTCGGACATGGTGGTGGTCCTTTGAAGATGGTGGAATACATTCAGGTTCGATGTATCAATATAATAGAAAATAACCGGCTACCGGAAAAGGGAAAATCCTTCAAAAACTTAAAATTGTCCTGAGGGATAGAATGATTTGGCAGGGTTTTCCCTCACAAGGTATTTTTCACTACGCACATGAAGAAACCCTATCAGACCGCGGTTGACAACATCGTGGAAACCCTGGAATGGTTTTTCACCAGGGCATTTTCAAAAATCCACGTTGATCTGAACGGATACAAGCCCGAAACGCTCAAGGATTCCATGGTCATGGCGGTGTCGTCGCACCGGAGCCAGACCGATTATTTTCTCTTCGGATGGGTGCTGTTCAACAACGGCGTCAAATACCTCCGCATTGCCGCGGGCGACAATCTGACCACCCTGCCGTTCATCGGAAAAAAATTCAAGTCTTTCGGCGCCTTTCCCGTGAAACGGGACATGGCCCTCAGGAAAAATTACGTGCGCCAGCTCTGCCTTGACGTTGTGGGAATGCTTGAGGACAACGAGCCGATTCTCGTGTTTCCCGAAGGCGGCAGGAGCTACGGCGGCGACATGATGGAGCCCAGGGGCGGCATTCTCTTGTCCGCGATCCTTGCCCAGGCGAGGAACCCCCAAAAAAAAGTGTATTTGCTTCCCGGCACCGTTTCCTATGAATACCTGCCCGAACTTCCCTATTTCGAGATGCTGGGAAAGGGCAAGGAGATGCGGAAGAAATCGAACAATGTTTTCAGACGGCTCGCCGGCACCCTATATTACTTCGGCGCCGACATTCTCGCGTTCGGTAAATTTCTTTTGCGCACGCGGCTCGGCCTTTCGCAGGGCGAGGTGTACGTCGACATTGGCACGCCCCTTGCTGTCAATGAAATTGTGGATGTCAAGGCGAATTTCAACGCAAAGGCGCGCGATGATTTTTCAGGCCACCAGGCGTCCATGCGGATTGTCTGCAACAAACTGTCTACGGTGTTCCGGTCGCTGTACCGGTTTTTGCCCGAGCATGTGGTGGCCGGCGTTCTCAAGAAAAACCCGGCAATCGCCAAACGGGCGGCTGCGGAACGGGTGCAGGAGATTGTGCTGCGTCTCAGGGAACAGAAACGCAACACCAAAACCCTTGACGCCCTCACCGAACACCAGATCGTCGCCATCGGCTTCAAGCAGCTGCGGCGCGTGAAAGCTGTTTCGATGCAGGGTGGCGCGCTCGCGATCCGGAAACAGTCAATCATCGATTATTACGCGTCGGCGCTCATGGAATAGGAGGAAACAGATGCCGTTCCAGGATTATGTCAAGGTCCCGGCGGTGGTCGATCTCAAGTCCACCGAGAAGATGGAGGCGATCAAGGAACTCGTGAAGGAGCTGTGCAAGGCGCTCAAGGTGGGTCGCCGGCAGAAGGCCTTTGTGGAAGACATCCTCAAGCGCGAGGAAGCGGCCTCCACGTTCATCGGCCAGGGGATCGCCATCCCGCACCTGCGCGCCGACATCAATGACGATTTCGCCATCGCGGTCGGCAGAAGCGTCGCGGGCGTCAAGTACGACGCCGCGCGCGGCGCGCTCGCCTACGTCATCGTGCTGGTGATCACCAACGAGCACGCCGACAACACCGGGCACATCCAACTGCTGTCGGAGGTGGCCTCCTTTTTCAAGGCCGACGCGGTGCGGGCCAAGCTGCTGTCGGCCCCCGCCGGCGTTGACTTTGCGGAACTTTTCTCGCCGGCCGCGGGCGTCACCGACGAGGAGAAGCCGCAGAAGGTGGTGAAGAAGGCGTCGGCGCCGGTGCTCAGCGCCGCCATCGACCTGGCCAAGGACATCAAGGCGACGGCGATCATGGTGTTCGCCGACGCGGTGCGCGACAACGATTTCCTCGACGTGCTGAAGGGCAGGGGCAAGGTGATCGTGGTGACGAGCAACAAGTCGCGCTTCGACCCCGAGGACAAGCGGTTCGCCGCCTGCATCCAGGCGCCGTCGTTTCCGGCCTCGCGCACCGGCCAGGTGAAGATCGGCATGCTGCTGTCGCTGTCACGCAACCTGATTGACAACAACGACAAGGTCGTGTGCCTGTCGGGCAATTCAAAGACCGGCGTGTTCGATACGGTCGTGGCGCTCGACGTTTCGAGCGAGTACGAGTTTTTCTTCTCCAATTCGCCGGCGCTCCTGCCGCCCGACATCATGCCCGAGGTGCTCGAGCGCGTGCTCGGGCTCGCGGCGGAGATCGCGGTGGAGGGGCGCGAGGGCAAACCCATGGGAACGATCTTTGTGCTCGGCGACACCAACACCGTGAACAAATACGTGACGCAGCTCATCATCAATCCGTTCCGCGGCTACAGCGAGGCCGAGCGCAACATCATCGATCCGGCGCTCGCCGAAACCATTAAGGAGTTCGCGGCCATCGACGGCGCATTCATCATCACGGGCGACGGCATCGTGCTCTCGGGTGGAAGTTATTTAAGACCCCAAGCCGAGGTTGAATTGCTGCCGAGCGGGTTCGGTTCACGCCATGCGGCTGCGGCGGGAATTACGGCGTGCACGAAAGCGCTGTCGATAACGGTTTCGGAGTCGACCGGCCAGGTGACACTATTTAAAAATGGCGCGATCGTCTTGACGATCTCAAAGCCGGTTGACAGAGAGAAAAGTACGATACAGAAATATTTGTAAGACAAGAGTCGGGGGAGAGGTATACCCCTTCGGGTACTTCCAAGGGTCGTCTCCCCAGGCCTCGGCCTCCTCGCCCCTGGCGGGGCCGCGGGGTCCTCGGAAGCGCTTTCCGCCCTTCCCAGTTGGGCGGGCGCTTTCCTCTCCTGGATGCGGCCGGGTACCGACAGTTACAAGATTCACCCCTTCAGTTGGGCGCACCCGCGAACGGCGGTTGGAAGGGAACGCCCGGATTTACAAACAATTAAAAAAGAGGAGAATCACCGAATTATGCAGAGAATATTCTACGACGACCGATGCCTCGGCGAATGGATCAAAGAAAATGAATGGAAGGCCTATAATGAATCCTTTATGGCCGCCCAGGAAATGCTGGAAAAGAAAACCGGGGCCGGGAGCGATTTTCTCGGTTGGCTTGATCTGCCGTCGGCCATCGGCAAGGATGAAGTGAAGAAGGTAAGCGACATTGCCGCAGCGCTGCGTCCGGAAACCGACGTGCTCGTCTGCATCGGCATCGGGGGGTCGTACCTCGGCGCGAAGGCGGCGATCGAGTTCGTGTCGCCGTCGTTCGAGGACCTGCGCAAGCCGCGCGTGATTTTCGCCGGCCACCAGATCAATTCCGATTTCATCACTGACCTGCTCGAGCTTGTCAAGGACAAGAGCGTTGCGGTGAACGTGATCTCCAAGAGCGGCACCACCACCGAGCCGGGCATCGCTTTCCGTATCGTAAAGCAGTGGATGGAGAAGCGCTACGGCAAAAAGGACGCGGCGAAACGGATCGTCGCCACCACCGATGCCGCAAAGGGCGCCCTGCGCAAGCTCGCCGATGAGGAACAATATGAAACGTTCGTTATTCCCTCGGACGTGGGCGGCAGGTTCTCGGTGCTCACGCCCGTGGGACTTTTCCCCTGCGCGATGGCAGGCCTTGACATAAGCAAAATGCTCGCGGGCGCAAAAGAGGCAATGGGATTCTGCAGTGAAAAATCGCTTGCGAAAAACATCGCCGGCCGCTACGCCGCCGCCCGGAACATTCTTTTCCGCCGCGGCAAGACCACCGAGGTCATGGCGCTTTTCGCGCCGCAGCTGCATTACCTGGGCGACTGGTTCAAGCAGCTTGCCGGCGAAAGCGAGGGAAAGAACCTTACCGGCATTTTCCCCTCGTCCGTGGATTACACCACCGACCTGCACTCGCTGGGGCAGTGGATGCAGGAAGGCGTGCGCAACGTGTTTGAGACCTTCGTGGTGCTCAAGAAGACCGCATCGTCGATGAAGCTGCCGAAACTTTCCGACGACAGCGACGAGCTCAATTACCTTGCGGGAAAAAGCTTCGAGGACGTGAACGCCGAGGCGTACCGCGGCACCCTCCTTGCGCACCTTGACGGCGGCGTGCCGTGCGCCACCATCACGCTTGCGGACAGGGGCGAGGAGACGCTGGGCCAGACGTTCTACTTTTTCGAGAAGGCCATCGCGCTCTCGGGCTACCTGCTGCGCGTGAACCCGTTCGACCAGCCCGGCGTCGAGGCCTACAAGAAGAACATGTTTGCGCTTTTGTCAAAGCCGGGCAACGAAAAGCAGGGCGGTGAATTGAAGCAGAGGCTTGCGAAATTAGGTTTATGATAAAATTCACCGCAGGGAGCACAGGGAAAAAAATGGGTTGTATAGATTCATTGTGTCCTCTGTGTCTCCGTGGTGAGTCATTCTTGAGGAAATCATGAAATCATACAGGGAAACCCTTGAGTTTAGCACTCACACCCGGCGCGAATACATCAACATCACGCCGCAGGTGGAGGCCGCGCTCCAAAAGAGCGGCGTCCGCGAAGGACTCTGCCTTGTCAATGCCATGCACATCACGGCGAGCGTGTACATCAACGACGACGAGCCCGGGCTCCTCAAGGACTACGATGACTGGCTCGAAAAACTCGCCCCGCACGAACCCGTGAGCAGGTACCGCCACAACGGCGCTGAAGACAACGGCGACGCGCACCTCAAGCGCCAGGTCATGGGACGCGAGGTGGTGGTGGCGGTCACGGCCGGCAAACTTGATTTCGGGCCGTGGGAGCAGATTTTTTACGGGGAATTTGACGGAAGAAGAAAAAAGAGGGTTCTGATTAAAATAATAGGGGAGTGATTTTGTCTCTTGGATTTTTCATAAAAAAACATCACCGCAGAGACGCCGAGTACGCAAAGAAAAAAATAGAGAGAGTTTAATGATGTCGTGTTTTCGGTTTCATTCTGACTTTGGCTTTCTCTGCGCTCTCTGCGCCTCTGCGGTGAATTCTTGAATCAAGTTAAAGCAAAGGACTTCTGAATGGCAAAAGTAAACCCGGCAATCGGCGTGATAGGCGGATCTGAAGCTTCCGAAGAAACGCTCAAGATTGCCTATGAAGTAGGCAGGTACATCGCCAACAACAACGCGGTACTCGTGTGCGGCGGGCTCGGCGGCGTCATGGAAGCGGCGAGCAGGGGAGCGTCCGAAAACGGCGGCGTTGTGGTGGGCATCATTCCGGGAGCGGATAAGAGCGCGGCAAATCCGTATGTGCAGATCGTGATTCCCACGGGCATGGGCGTTGCGCGCAACGCGCTCGTGGTGCACGCGTCCGACGTGCTCGTCGCGTTTCCGGGGAAGTTCGGCACGCTCAGCGAAATAGGTCTGGCGCTCGATCTCGGCAAGCCGGTGATCTACCTGCCCGGTGCGTGGAACTTGCAGAAAATAGAACCGGTCGACGCGGCGCTTTACAAAGAGGCGTTCGACGCGCACGGAGCAGTGGGGCTGGCAATGGACGCCTTGCGGAAGAAGTGACCCGCAGCGACGGGAAATATCGTGACCGCCATCAAATCTTTTTTATTTCTCATTTTCGCGGCAGGTCTCGGCGCGGGCTACGTTCCCTTTGCCCTTCTTCCGAAAAGTCCGCAAATCGAAACGGGCATTTTTGCCTTTCTGGCATTTCCCCTTTGGATCATCGGCGCGGTGACCGTCCTGTGGTGCTTCTGGGAATTCACGTTCAAGGGCCGTGGCACGCCCGCGCCGGTCGACCCGCCGAAAAAACTTGTCGTCACCGGCGTTTATCGCCAGGTTCGCAATCCTATTTACCTTGGCGTGTTGACCATTTTCATTGGTTACTTCTTTTGGTTCAAATCGATATGGCTTCTCGGATACGCTGCCGCGGCATTTGTGGCGTTTCATCTTTTTATCACGCTCTATAAGGAACCGAAGTTGAAGAAGAAGTTCGGTGAGGCTTACGAGAAGTATTGCAAATCAGTTCCCCGGTGGATTCCGAAAATGAGATGATCAGGCGCTTCCTCGCAATTCATCCGGCTTGAATTTCCGGATGAACTCGCTTATTTTTCCTGTTGGAAGGGTAAGAATTTTCCGCAGAGATTTCCGAGAAAATGATGAAGAAAATCCATTGATATGCAGATGTCAGTCTTTTCATTGATAATAGATTGTTAAACCTTCTCAACCTGTCAACAAGAAGCTTATGAATGTTTCCGGTCTCAAGAGCGGGTTGTTAAAGCGGGATTTTCCGTTTTTCCAGGCACTCCTTTTCTTCTCGGCCTATTACCTGTTCATTCTCTTCTACGTCCAGCCGGGCGTCATCTATACCTTCAACGGCGCCCATAAGTTTTCCTATCTCTTTGAGTTTACAAAAGAATATGCCGCCGGAATAGCATCGGTTCCCGGCGGGTTGACAAAATTGACCATCACGCTTCTCGTCGAGGCGTGCGGGCTCCCGTGGCTCGGCGCGCTGCTCACTACCGGCATGGCCTGGCTGCTGTTTTACCTGCCGATCGCAGTCGGAAAAAAGGCCGGCGGCTCCCTGCCTTCGTTTCTTTCGTTCATCTGGTATGTACCGCCGGCGCTGCTGCTTGCGGTCGTGTCACGGTACGAAATGCATTATTTCCCCGCCATCGTCGCGGCGGCGGGATCGCTTGCGCTCTGTGCGCTGTTTCAGCGCGTGCCGTCTGGTTTGTCTAGGCTCCGCCCCGTTGTTTTTTTTATTCTGGGACTTCTCTCCTATTACGCCTTCAGCCTGCCGGGGCTTTTATTTTTGGCGGCCGGCATGCTTTGCGAATTTCATTCGTCAAAATCCTTTTTTCCGACCTTTATTGCCGGCCTGTGCGTTGTCGGCATCGTCATCATTTGTAAATTCTCCATGTTCCCTTTTGACCAGGTTTTCAATTATTCCACGATGTTTGACGTGAAAAGACCGGTCCTCTACCTTTACTCGTGTCCATTGGCCATCGCGCTTTTATCCGGCTTACCCATAACGGATAAAAAAACAAATGCGAAAAAGACTCCTAATGCTGGAACCATTTCAGCAGTCGCGGGTTTTTTAATGACGTCCGCCCTCCTCGCCGGCGTGATGGTCTTCACCGTTCAAAGCAGCACGACGGAGAACATCCGCGGCCTCGGCCAGGCGCTGCACTACACCCGTTACGGGCAGTGGGACAAAATACTTGACATGAGAAAATCGGCCATTTTCAGGGATTTCCCGGCCAGGTCTACCAACACCCAGCTCATGGTCACCCATGCGATCTACCGCGCGCTGTTTCACACCGGGCAGTTTTCCTCGAACATGCTTTCGTTCCCCCAGTCATGCGATCCCGAGCCGCTGCTGCTCTTCAACATGTCGTGGCTGGTGTACTTTCCCGCCTGGGCCCTCGGCGCCGACGTCGCCCTCGACCTCGGCTCAACCGCGCTCGCGGAAAAGCTCCTGGGGGAGGCCATGGAAAACATGGGACCGCACCCCTTCCTCATGTACGCTCGCGCACGGGTGCAGATCGCGCGCGGGAACATGGAGCTTGCCGGAGCCTATTTGCAAAAGTTAAGGCATGCGCCGCAGTACGGCATTGCGGCGGGCCGCCTTCTGGATCAAATCGCAAAGGATCCTTTATGTCATGCCGACCCCGAGGTCGCGCGGCTCCGGTCGCTGATGGACCGTGAGGATTTCATTCTCAACAACGTCAGCGCGGAAAAACTGCTGGTAAGCCTTTTGCGGAGCAACCACGCGAACAAAATGGCCTTTGAATACCTCATGGCATACTACCTGCTTTCGCGCAGGCCCGACAAGGTGGCGAAACTGCTGTACCGTGTCGATGATTTCGGCTACGCGGAAACGCCGCGGCTTTATCAGGAGGCGCTTGTCGTTTACCAGCGGGAACACCCGGATTCATCGGCGGGCCTGGTGCTGCCGAAGGCCGGCATTGCCAAAGAAACGTTCGAACGCGGCGACCGGTTTATTCAAGCGCTTGACGCATACGGAAACCGTCCGGGCGCGGAAAAGGCCCTTCTGAAAGAATTCGGGAACACCTACTTTTACTTCTACACGTTCGGTTTCATCCCCGGAGGAAAACAGTGAGGCGCGTCGCAGTGTATATCATTCTTTTGTGCGTTGCCGCCGGCATTGGCTGCTGCAGGGGACACTTTTCCGATATAAGCCAACGCAGCACTGCGGTTGACCGCCTACCATCGATGCGTCCTGATTACAACGGCGTCAAGGTCCCGCCGAACATCGGGCCGCTCAATTTCGTGATCGGCGAGCGCGGGTCAGCGTTCTTTGTGCGTATTTCCTCGACCAGCGGAACGCCGATCGATCTGTTCGCGCCGGGACCGCGCGTCGTCATTCCCCAAAAGAAATGGGCCGCGCTCCTTTCGAACAATGCGGGGAAGCCGCTTCACATCGACGTTTTCGCGCGAAACAAGGGGGCGTGGAGCAGATATAAAACGGTCGAGGACTCCATTGCCTTTGAAAAAATCGACCCGTACCTGGTGTACCGCACCCTGAGCGTGCTGTACAATTTTTCGCGCGATCTCTGCATCTATCAACGCGACCTCGAGACGAACCGGGAATCGGAGGTGCTTAACGCGCGCAACTTTTTCCCGGGCTGCTGCAACTGCCACACGCTGTGCAACAACGATCCGTCACGGGCCATGTTCCACGTGCGCACGCAGGACCTGGGCAATTCCGCGCTGGTCGTGGAAAACGGCGCGATCACGAAGATAAACACGAAGCTCGGCTATTCCTCGTGGCACCCGAGCGGAAAGCTCGCGGTGTGCTCGCTGAACAAGATCAACCAGTGCTTTCACGCGGCATGGCGGGACCTCCGCGACGCCTTCGACCTCACGTCGGGCCTCGTGGTCTACGATGCCGTGAAGCACAGCGTCGTGACCGTGCCCCAGATTTACAAAGAGGAAGAGCTCGAAACCTGGCCCTGCTGGGCGCCCGACGGGAAATACCTGTATTTTTCCAGCGCGCCCGTCCCGTGGAAGGATTTTAAAACCGTGCCGCCGCCCGGGCTTGAAAAGCTTCGCTACAACCTGATGCGGATTTCCTACGACGAGAAAACAGGTACCTGGGGCGATCCCGAAGTGGTGCTCTCGTCCGAGACCACCGGCCTGAGCATCACACAGCCGCGCGTTTCACCCGACGGAAAATTCGTGCTGTTCTGCATGCACCGTTACGGGCCGTCGCCGTACTTGCAACATTCCAGCGACCTGTACCTCATGAACCTCTCCACCAGGGCGTATTTGCCGCTTTCGGCCAACAGCGGTTTTTCCGAATCGTGGCACACGTGGTCGTCCAACGGCCGGTGGATCGCCTTTACAAGCAAGAGGGACGGCGGCATCCTCGCGCGGATCTACCTCTGCCGCATCGACGCCGCCGGCGCCTCGTCAAAACCGTTCATCATGCCCCAGGCCGACCCGGAGTTCTACGATTCGTTCATCAAGGTGTACAACGTGCCGGAATTCTCCACGGCGCGGTTTACGGTTCCCGAAAGGAAACTGGTGGATGCGATAAAGTCGTCGAAGAAGATCGACGTTAAAATGCCGGTGACGGGCGCGACGCCGGTGAGGACGAAGGTGAAGGCGGAATAAAGTTTAAAAGCGTGCGGGGTTTTCGAAGGACGGATCGCGTTGTTTGATTAAACGGAATGAGGTTACAGTTTTCCGGTAATCCTTTCCACAATCCGTTTCATTTTCCTCTGTGTAAAGTACCACTCAAGCGCTCCCTTTCCCGGCTCCATCTTCCCTGCAAACGAGATGCAGCACGCCGACGCCCTTTTGAACTCAACCGGCGCTCCCCGGCCGGATTTAAGCAGCGCCTTTGACAAATGCGCCAGGTGCGGCATGTGCCCCACGCATACTGCGGACTTCTGGCGAATGGTTTTCAGCCAGGCAAGTGTGTCGGCGACGTCGGCGTCGGGCAGGAGGCACTGCTTTTTCGTCACCGGCGCGTTGAACGAGAAATTCTGGGCCAGGACCGCCGCGGTGTCGTGCGCGCGCGCAAGCGGGCTCGACGCGAGGACGCCCGGCCGGCACTGGAGGAGCGACAGGGCGCGGCCCGCGGTCTGCGCCTCGCGTATTCCCTGCGTGTCAAGCCGGCGTTTTTCACCGCCGGTTGCGGCCGCGGTCGCATGGCGCACGAGGTGGAGAAACGCGGCATTGCTTTTGCCCTGACCAAACAGCGCGGCCGCCGCATACAGCATCGACGACATCCGCAGGGAACGCCACGACCGGCGGAACGCGGCGAGGATCACGCGCTTACTGGCAGAAAGCGCCAAAAGAAGCTGTGGCGCCGCGGGGGAATCCTGCTGGCGCAGGCGCAGGAGCGCCATGTCGGTGTCGTGCAGGTCGCCGAGCGTGTCGGCGAGCGCCTTGAAGCGGCGGGCAAACAGCGCCGCAGGTCTGCCGAGTACGGGCGCGAAGAACTCGGACCAGTAGCGGCCGCGCCTGCACAGCTTCCGCAGGTGGTGCATCTGCTTCACGTCATAGTCGGGTTTCACGCCCGGCCGCGACAATACCTCAAAGTAAAGAGCGGCGAGCCTGCGGCCGGCAAACGGTGCAAGCGGGACCTGCGGCTTATTTGACTTCTGCGGAAGCTCGATCCGCAGGAAGCGGTTGATGTGACGCATAAGAGCGGTATACTCACGGCCGGCCAGGATTTTCCGCAACGCCTGCTGGTCGGCTTTTTTCATGCGCGACTGCAGCGCGCAGAAGTGGACGAAATCGCTGCTGCCCCTAAAGCGGTCCGACATCCGCCGGGAAAACAGGAAAGCGCGCCAAACGTCGTTGTCGCGCACCGGCGAAAGCGCAAGCGCGATCGATGCGATTTTTTCATCGATGGCGCGGCAGGTTTTCGCCGGGAGGAACGGCGCAAAAAGGCGCAGGCAGGAACGGAGCCGGCGCAGGGCCACGCGGGCGTCATGGAGCGGCTCGTCGCTTTCCCCGGTGAGCATGCCGCCGTACTGTTCGGCAACGATGCGGTACTGGAGATACAAAAGCCTTCGCGCCGCGTCAAGAACGCCGTCGCCGGGCCGCACGATCCCGAAAAATTTCCCCGCCGCTTCCGCTCGGGTGCTTTCGACGATGCGCAGCTCTTTGGGAAAAATATTTTTCCACAGGTCGGCCTTGGCCCGGGCCCACGCGATGTTGCCCCGGTAGGTGGGACTCGAGACCGAAAGCAGGGTGCCGCCGCGGCGGTTCTTGACGGAAAGTATCGATGTGTTCTGTACGTGGCCGTGGTCAAGGCCGTCGGCGACGCGCAGGATCGCGCCAAGCCTGAGGGCGGTTACCTTATTGTCAAGATTTTTGAAAAAGCGGTCGAAATACGCCTTCGTGTAGTCCTTGCGGTGGAGCAGGATTATGGCCGCAATGGTCCTGCATTGTTCGTCGGTAAAGCCCGCCACCCCCTTTTTCATCACGATACGCATGCCCTGTGCCTGATGATCGGACGGTTTTTGGAAATAGCCAATGTCATGGAGAAGCGCCGCGGCTCTCAGCGTCGGGCGAAGGGACGCCGGTAATTTCAGATGACGGCTCATCGCATCGAATATCTGGAGCGAAAGCCCGGCGACAAACCGCGAATGGGCATCCTCGTTTTTATATTTTCTGCAGAGGGATTCTATGGTCGGCTTTTTGGACATATGCCTTGAATTTCGCGGATTGAAATGATGTCGCTCATGTCAAACTAGAGATGCAAAGTCCTATTTTCTTGCCTTTGCCGGTTTGTGCGCCTCGAACATGGTGCGTTTCATCCGCTTGGCCTTTTCCGTTTTTTCCCGCACCTCGTCGTACAGTGCCTCGTGGCAGTTGAATTCCTTTTTCCCGCGGCCGTCTGTTATGCGCCGCCAAGACCCATCCGGAAAAAGCCGCCACGAGTTTACCGTGTCCTTGAAGCACCAGTCGAGGATGTGGAGGAGCCGCGCCTTTGCGTCCTTGTCCTCGACCGGCGTTAAAAGTTCCACGCGTTTGTCAAGGTTGCGCTGCATCCAGTCCGCGGTGCAGATGAAGACCCTCTCCCTGCCGCCGTTGTAGAAGCTCCAGATGCGGGCATGCTCGAGGAACCTGCCCACGATGCTTTTGACCGTGATGTTTTCGCTTAGGCCCTCCACGCCCGGCTGCAGGCAGCAGATGCCGCGGACGTTGAGGGAGATTTTAACCCCTGCCTGCGATGCGGCGTACAATGCCGAGATGATATCAGGATGGGTGATCGAATTCATTTTTGCCTGAATGGAGGCCTTCTGTCCCTGGCGGCAGCGTTCGGTCTCTGCCTCGATCAGCGAAATCACGCGCTGCTTAAGGCCGAGCGGCGCGGACTCGATCTTCCGGTATTTCTGCGGCTGCGAGTTGCCGGTGATGGAATTGAAAAAGGCGGAAGCGTCCGCGCCGAGGTCCTCGTCGCAGGTGAAAAGTGATGCGTCACTGTAAATGGTCGCGGTGATTTCGTTGTAGTTGCCGGTCCCGAAATGGACATAGCGTTTGAGGCCGTCGCGCTCGCGACGCACCGCGATGAACACCTTGGCGTGCGTCTTGAGCCCCTTCACGCCGTAGATGACCTGCACGCCCGCGTCCTCGAGTTCGGCGGCCCATTCGATGTTGCGTTCCTCGTCGAACCGCGCCTTGAGCTCCACGAGCGCGGTGACGTATTTGCCGGCCCGCGCCGCGTCGGCGAGCGCGGCCACGAACGGACTTTTCTTGCTGGTGCGGTACAGGGTCTGCTTGATGGCCACGACATCAGCATCCTTTGCCGCCTCCTGGACAAAACGGAGCACCGGATCGAAGCTCTCATAGGGATGATACAGCAGGACGTCGCGTTTGGAAATCACCTCAAACATTGACAAGGGCGATTTCAGAAGGGGAGGCGTTTTGGCCGGCCACGGCTTGTACCGGAGCTTTTCAAAGCCCGAAAGCGTGGTGAGCTGCATGAACGCCGAAAGATCAAGAGGCCCCAGGGCGCGGTACACGGTGTTGCCGGCCGCGCAGAGGGACGAGGCGAGCGCAGCCACGAGGACGGGCGTCGCCTTTGCGTCGACCTCGAGCCGCACACAATCGCCGCGTTTGCGCGCGTCAATCACGTCCTCCATTGCCGAAAGCAGGTCATGCGCGTCGTCTTCCTGCAGCGACATGTCCGCGTTCCGGGTCACGCGGAAGCAGGCGGTCTCGGCGATCGCCTCGCCGGGGAAAAACCTGCTGACAAACAGGGTGACCAGGTCCTCGACGAGCATGAAGTGATAGCCGCCCTCGCTCGGAAGGGTGAAAAACCGGCCTGACGCTTTACCAAGGGGAATAACGGCCAGCCTGCGGCCGCGGGCGGTGGTTTTCCCCCCCCTTGCGCTAAAGGGGCCGTCGGGCGACGAAAACCGCACGGCGATGTACAGCATCCGGTTGGCGAGCAGCGGCGCATGCTCGGCGTCGGCGAGCGTCATGGGCGACAGCACCGGCGCCAGCTCGTTTTCGAAAACGTATTCGGCGTGCCTGCTCTGCTCCTTCGAGAGTTCATGCGCCGCTACACGCACGATCCCGGAGCCGGTGAGCTCCTTTTCGAGCCCGAAAAAACAGGCGTACCGGTCTGCCGCCATGGCCGTGGCGCGTTTGTAAATGGCGTCGAGCTGCTCCGACGGCCGCATGCCGGCGGGATCTTTTTTGCCGTCGTTTTTCTTTGAAAGCATCTGCAGCCCGCCCACCCGCACCATGAAGAATTCGTCGAGGTTTGAGCCGGTGATGGCAAGGAACTTGAGCCGCTCGAGCAGGGGAATGGACGCGTTCTGCGCGCACTCGAGCACGCGGTCGTTGAATTCGAGCCACGAAAGCTCGCGGTTGATGAACTCGGTTTTTTTCAGGTTGAGCATAATGAGATGATTTTGAATGAGGTGGGAATTGTGTTGCTTACCGACGCTCTCTTATCTGCAAAATGATACGTTCACGGCATTGCTGCGCGCAAAGCCGATCAAGGTCTTGAATTTCGTGTTGTCCTGCTCCATCGAATTTTCATAATTGCATTCAATCTGGTATTTCGCGGTTGCTGAAATTTTGTATTGATCGGAAAAATTTATTTCCTGAATCATTTCAAACGATCCGGTCCCCTTTAACAGCTCGAATTGAGGATCAAAAGGGCCCTCGGGCGCCCGTTTGTTGTCCGCCTCCTCGACCATTTTCCCGTTTTCATGCCGCAGAAGAACGCGGATGTTCCAGGTATTTATCCAATAATCGTTCTTTGATTTGTTCACCAGCCGGATCTTGACGGTGTTTTTCCCGTCAATAACCAGGCAACTGTCGACCGCAATGGAAATTGAGGCGTTCTTCTCGACATTCACCGGATTGCTTGCCATTCCCATGAATAAAATTGCGGCGCACAGGGAAATTAATTTGACCTTATTCATTGATATTTTCCTCTGCGGTTGTTTCCGAGCTGATCACGAGGATTTATCGGGCTTTTTCTCAACCGCCACGCTCATGCCGTACACGTCTTCGAACATGTCTCCCTTGTTCTGCAGCGCGAGCTGCTCTAAGGTGAGGTCGTCCGCGTTGGGCACCGCGATCACGAACCGGTCCTTTTCCCGGCGGCACTCGATTCCCGCGATGCGCTGGCTGTGCGAGCGGTCGAGCGCGTCCGCGACCCGCAGGATGGCGGCCAACTTGGCGACGGCGAGCCTTCCCTCTCTGTCAAGGTCCGCGTATTCCCTGTGCTCCGGCTTGGGCGCTGCGCGGCGATGGTACCGCGCGATGAGCGCCACGAGAAGGATGTCGCGCCGCGAAAGCCCGAACAGCTCGCTGTTCTGGATAAGGTACATCGAATGCTTGTGGTGGCTCCGCGCCGAAATGAACACGCCTGCGTCGTGCAGAATTCCCGCCACCGAAAGCAGCAGGCCGTACCACGGGCCGAGCAGGTGCTCCTCCTTGAGGCTTGCAAAGAGCGCGGCCGAAAGCGACACCACATGACGTGCATGCGACTCCTCGACGCCGTATTTCTTCGCCACTTCCCACGCGGACCGTATGATCTGCCGGGCGAAATCGTCGCCCGATGGTTCCGCTTTGGCCATTTCCAGAAGGATGCCGTGCCGCATGGAGATGTCGGACACGACGAGGCTTTTGAGTGAAAACGCGCGGCCCAGCATGCAGTAAAAAAGCAGCGCGGGCGAGAGCGTCTCGGCGTCAGGGAACGGAATTTTGTATTTGCGCACGCAGTCGTTTACCGACAGCGACAGCGTTTCCTCGGTGAACTTTTCGAGCGCGCCAAGCAAAACGCGGGTCGGGACGAGCGGATTGTAATCCGGTATCAGCCGGTTCGCGGCGATGCGCATGTCGCCGCCGAGCGCGATCATGGTTTTTATGGCTGCCGGCGGGACGCTGTGCAGGATCTGGGCGATGGCGCGCCGTATTTCGTTTTCCATGAGCGTGCGCTGCCGGGCCAAAGGCGCGTGGAATTTCTCGAGCACCTCGCGCAGCCTGAGCGCGCCGGGCCGGAACGAGTGCGTGGCGACGATGTTGCCTTTTGCCATCAGGAGCATCTCGATGCTGCCGCCGCCCATTTCGCATATGACAATCTGGCCGCGGGACAGCATCGGGTCCCTTTTCAGCAGCGATCGCGCGGAGAGGTAGGTGAGTCGCGCCACGTCCATGTCATCGAGCGTCTCGATGCGGAGGCCGGTCGCGATATACACGCGGTCGATGAACGCGTCCCGGTTCTGCGCCTCGCGCACCGCCGTGGTCGCCACGGCGCGGACCCGGTCTTCGCGCGTGATGCCGTATTCAAGAAGCACCCTTCGGAAATTCTTGAGGCAGTGCACGCACTCCTCGATGGTTCCCCTTTCGATGTACCCCTTGGTGAACGTGTCTTTTCCCAGGCTCACCGCCTGCTGCAGGAATTCCAGCGGCCGCGCCGCGCCGTCCGGCTCTACAATGGCGACGGTCATGCGTATCGAGGTGGTGCCGATGTCAATGACGGCGATGGAAAACACGGATTCCTGTACAGGAGGCTTTTCATGCATAAGTATGAAATATAGTAAAGGATACGCAAAGGAAAGTTGTTAAACGTTGCGCTAACGGAATCCAAATACTTCCGGAAAAGAGGGAATTACGCGGCCGGAAAGCAAGGGTTTCTACTGAAAACCCGTAAAATATTTGATATATTAAGGATAAAAACATCGCGCAAAATCATCCAAAAGAGCAATGAGGCATCAAGAATATATAATGGCGGTCCTGAATGATAGGGAATTACAGCCTGTTTTCCTTTGCAGGCCGTTTTTGCGGGAAATGTATTTTGTGATGGGCGTCACATCGAAACATAAAAACGAACAGTATTTTTCATTACAATTGAAGGAGCCGGGATAATACGCCATTTTTTACTTTAACGACACTTGCAGAACCTCAAAATAATCCTGGTTCGAGGTCTTAGTAAAAATGAATGCAATGATTCGTCGGAAAGTATTTTTTCAATACGCACAATCTATGAAATACCTTTGCCTTGCCGTCAACCGTCTCGCCGGACTCCTTGTCCTGCTTTTCGCGCTCGCTGCCGGCGCGGTTGCCCAGGATTTGCGAACGCCAGTTTCCTCATGCGACACTGCAAACATTACACTGTCCTCGCGCGATTCCGTCGCGCACGACAGCACGCTGGTGTTAATGGTCCGCGTTATGAACAAAAGCAGGCGTGTCGCGGAGGCTGCGGTGAGCCTCATCGACAGCGCAAGCGGCGACACCATCGAAAATTGGTATCCTCTTATTCCGCCTCAAAGCTCGGACTCAACCGAGATATTCTGGAACACCAAGGGAGCGAAGGTGGGGAATCACACCTTGAAGGCCGTTTACAGCCTGCCTCAAGACAGTGTTCCGGCAATCGAGGAACGAAAACTTCAGGTGCGGGTAAAGCCCTGAACAATTTTTCCTTTAAATGTTTTTGATCGCGGCCGCGATTTCTTTCATCGCCGCAATCCCGCCTTTTGCCTGCAGCAGGTTGCCGGTCACGATGATGTCGGCGCCGGCCCTGATTTTCTCCTTCGCGGTCCTCGCGTCGCGGATGCCGCCGCCGACGATCACCGGGATGTCGACCACGGAGCTCACCAGCGAAATCATCTCGTCGGGCACGGGATGGAGCGCGCCACTGCCCGCCTCAAGATAGATAAGCTTCATTCCCATGTATTGCGCGGCGAGCGCATGGGCCGCCGCGATGGCTGGCTTGTTGCGGGGAAGGGGACGGGTGTTGCTCATGAATTCGACGGAGGTCACGGTTCCCGATTCCACGAGCATGTATGCCGTTGAAATAGGTTCTATGCCGAGCTGTTTTATGGTCGGCGCCGCTTTCACGTGCTCGCTGATCAGGTTCACCGGGTTGCGGCCGGAAATGAGCGAAAGGTACAGCAGCGCGTCGGCGTGACCCGAAAGCTGGGTCGCGTCGCCGGGAAAAAGAATCACCGGGATTTTCACGCCCTTTTTGACAGATGCGACAAACGCGTCGAAGCGGTTGGTGTGCAGCAGGCTGCCGCCGACGAGCAGGGCGTCGGCGCCCGCCGTCTGGGCGGCCTTCGCAATGGCCGCGCCGTCTTTGGGGGAAAAGTCGTCGGGGTCGAGAAGAACCCAGTACGCGGGGGCCTTCGCGGACGCTTTTTTCCGGATCGCCTCGAACACCGTGTTTGATTTCATACGTGCTGTCCCGCCTTCTTCTCCAAGATTTCCCTCACCGCAGCCAGCGCCTCGCCAAGTTTCTCCGGGTTTTTACCGCCGGCCTGGGCCCGCGTCGGGCTCCCGCCGCCGCTGCCGCCGGCTATCTGGGCCGCGGCCTTGACAAGCTCGCCGCAGTGGACGCCGCAGTCCTTGACCGCTTTCTGGCCTGCGGTGGCGAAAAAGAGAACGCGGCCTTCAATGGAAGCACCGAGTATGACGGCGAGGCCACCGAGGTTGCGGCTTTTAATTGCGTCGGAAATGGCGTCGCAGAGGGAGGAAAAGGTTTCCTTGTCCGTCGCACCGAGGTCTTTCATGGTCCAGGAGCAGATTGCCTTTTTCGCCTGCGCCTCGGCGATGATTGCGTCCGCCCGGCCTTTCACCTGTCCTTGGGAAAGCCCCGCCATTTTCTGTTCAAGTTCCTTGATGCGCCCGCCGAGCCCTTCCACCCTGTTGACAAGCGCGTCTTCGTTCACCTTAAGCATGCGGCACAGTTCGGAGACGGTCGATTCCTTCAACGAAAGGTATTTCACGGAATTCATTCCCGTGATTGCCTCGATGCGGCGCACGCCGGCCGCGATACTCATTTCGGCCGTGATGTGGAACAGCCCTATGGTTCCGGTCGAAGAAACATGCGTGCCGCCGCACAATTCCTTGCTGACGCCGCCCATGCTCACCACGCGCACGGTTTCCCCGTATTTTTCGCCGAACAGCGCCATAGCGCCTTCCTTTTTCGCCTCGTCGGTTGATTTCACCGCCGTGGCCACGGGAAAATCGGCAAGCACCCACTCGTTCACCATGTCCTCCACCTTGCGGAGCTCGTCAGGAGTTAATGCTTTATGGTGGGTAAAGTCGAACCGCAAAGATTCCGGCGCTACCCGCGAGCCCGACTGTTGCACATGCGTGCCGAGCACCTTCCGCAGCGCGGCCTGTAGCAGGTGTGTGGCGCTGTGGTTGCGCCTCGTATGGCGTCTGTCGGTGGAAAGGATCTCGGCCCGCACCGGTTCTTTCAACTCATCCGCACCAAAGGACTCGCCAGAGGCCGCGATGTGCACGGTCATGTCGTTCCACTTGATGGTGTCTGAAACGCGGAGGACCGTGCCTCTGGCCGTGGTCAGCACGCCGGCGTCGCCCACCTGTCCGCCCGATTCGGCGTAAAACGGGGTTTTGTCGAGGATGAGAAGGCATTCGCGAATGCGCGGCCCGTCCGATACCGTGATTTTGTAGCGGCACACATTGCACTGCGCCGTATCGCTTTCGTATCCCACGAATTGCGTTCCCTGCACCTGGCGCAGGGTCACCCAGCCTTCGGCGGTGAGCCCCGATTCGTCGCCTTTCTTGGCAGCATCACGTGCGCGCTCGCGCTGCTTGCCCATTTCTTTTTCAAAGCCTTTTTCGTCGACGGCGTAGCCTTTTTCCTCGGCCATGAGCCGCGTGAGGTCCATGGGAAAACCGTAGGTGTCGTACAGCATGAACACGTCGCCGCCGGGGACGGTTTTCGCTTTTGATTTGTCAAGCCCCGCCAGGATCTGCCCGAACTTTTCGATGCCCTGCTCGAGCGTGGCGCCGAAACGCTCCTCTTCCGAGCGGATGACGTCGGAAACGTAGCCGGTGCGTTGCTTGATTTCGGGGAATGCGTCGCCCATCATGTTCACCACGACCGGAACGAGCGAGAACAGAAACGGTTCATGAAACCGGAGTTCGCGTCCGAAGCGGCTGGCGCGCCGCAGCAGCCGGCGCAGCACGTAGCCGCGGCCCTCGTTCGACGGCACGCCGCCGTCGGTTATGGCGAACACCAGCGCGCGGATGTGGTCTGCGATGACGCGGAACGGCGTGCCGGACGCGTCGGCGGAATACGGCTTGCCGCTCTTTTTCGCGAGCTCGGCGATGATGGGCAAGAAGAGGTCGGTGCCGTAGTTGGAGGTGGTGTTCTGGAGAATCGAAACCACCCGTTCGAGGCCCATGCCCGTGTCGACATGCTTGCTCGGCAGTTCGGAAAGCTTTCCGTCCTTGCCGCGGTTGTATTGGATGAACACGAGGTTCCAGATTTCGCGGAACCTGTCGTTGGCGCCGTTGACGCCCCTTACGGGATCGTTGAACACCTGCTTGCGGTCCTTTGCGTCGCCGATGTCGTAATGGATTTCCGAGCACGGGCCGCACGGCCCGGTATCGCCCATTTCCCAGAAGTTGGATTTTTCGCCGAAACGCATGATGCGCCAGTGCTCGATGTCGGTTTCGGATTTCCACAGTTTTTCCGCCTCGTCGTCGGACTCAAACACCGTGACGAACAGCCGGTCCTTATGCAGTTTCCATACTTCGGTGAGCAGCTCCCACGCCCAGGAAATCGCCTCTTTCTTGTAATAGTTGCCGAACGACCAGTTGCCGAGCATTTCGAAAAATGTGTGATGGTAATGGTCGCGTCCCACTTCCTCGAGGTCGTTGTGCTTTCCGGACACACGCATGCATTTCTGCGAGTTTGCCACGCGCGTGTAGCCCTGCCGGTTCTCGCCGAGGAATATCGCCTTGAACTGGTTCATTCCCGCGTTGGTGAATAATAAAGTAGGATCGTCCTGCGGGATGACCGGTGCACTAGGAACGAATAAGTGGCCTTTACTTTTGAAAAAGTCTATGAATTCCTGCCGTATTTGATTCCCTGATTTGGTCATGGCTGTTGTAATTTCCTTTTTTATCGATTTAGAATGAGCGTTACCCGCTTCGCGGGGTCGGCCCTCCCTCCGGTCTCGCCTTCGGCTCGGGCCGCCACGGCCGTATGCCGCTCCGCGGCGGGTCCGGGCGGCACCGCTCTCCGGCGCGGCCTCCGGTCGTTCCTAACGCGGCGGCGAATGTCTAATTAGTCAACATACTTTTGCGGCGCCTAACGACCACTTTATTACATCCTCAAAAGGATACCATAATCAACTGCCGCTCGCGGGTGCGCCCAGCGAATGTATGGAGCTTGCAGATGCCGGTACCGGCCGCACCCAGGAGAGGGGGGTGCCGAGGACCCCGCAGCCCCGCTTGGGGCGAGGAGGCCGAGGCCGGGGGAGACGACCCTTGGAAGTACCCGAAGGGGTATACTTCTCCCCCGAAATGATTTATTATTTTTCTTCTTTCTCTTCCTTTTTTTCTCCTTCATCTCCCGCCGGCTTTTTCCCCAGTGTTTTTAACTTTTCCCGCAGCTCCTTTTCGATCTTCGCCATGATGTCTTTATTTTCCTCGAGAAAATCACGCGACTTGTCGCGTCCTTGTCCCAGCCGCTCGCCGTTGTACGAGAGCCAGGTGCCGCTTTTCTCGATGATGTTGTTCGCGGTGGCGAGGTCGATGACGTCGCCGGCGAAAGAGATTCCCTTTCCGTAAAGGATGTCGAACTCGGCGTCCCTGAACGGCGGGGCCACCTTGTTCTTCACCACCCGCACCTTGGTGCGGTTGCCAATCACGTTGTCGCCGTCCTTTATGGCGGCGATGCGGCGGATGTCGAGGCGCAGCGACGAATAAAACTTGAGCGCGTTGCCGCCGGTGGTGGTTTCCGGGTTGCCGAACATGACGCCGATTTTCATGCGCAGCTGGTTGATGAAAATGAGGCAGGTCTTGGATTTCGAGAGGATGGCGGTGAGCTTGCGCAGCGCCTGCGACATGAGCCGCGCCTGGAGGCCCATGTGCGAGTCGCCCATGTCGCCCTCGATTTCGGCCGCGGGCACGAGCGCGGCCACACTGTCGACCACGATGATGTCAACCGCGCCGCTCCTGATGAGCGTGTCCGCGATTTCGAGCGCTTGCTCGCCGGTGTCGGGCTGCGACACGAGCAGGTTGTCGATGTCGACGCCCAGGTTTTTCGCGTACAACGCGTCGAAGGCGTATTCGGCATCGATAAGCACGGCGATGCCGCCCGCCTTTTGCACATTCGCGATCGCGTGCAGGGCGAGTGTGGTTTTTCCCGACGATTCCGGCCCGAAGATTTCCACGATGCGTCCCTTGGGAAGGCCGCCCACGCCGAGCGCCATGTCGAGCGAGATGGATCCGGTGGGGATCACCGGGACGTCGATTTCGAGTGTTGCCGAGCCCAGGCGCATGATGGCGCCCTTGCCGTGCTGCTTTTCGATCTGGTCCACGGCGTGCTCAACCGCCGCGACCTTGTTTTTAAATTCCTGGTCTGTTTCGGTTTTTTTTGCCATACGGTCTCCTGGTTATGAAAAAATGGCGCTGCAGCGCCTGCGCGGCAGCGATGTGGCCGAAGATACAGTAAGTGAAAATACGAAATCGCACCGCCGGCGGAAAAAAGATTTGTTAATAATTTTGGCGGCAGCCTGAAAAGTTAGTTGACAAAAAGATATTATATTTTCAAAACGACTGCGCTCCTACAGTCACGGAAGATAGATCATGGTTTTTAAAACCCGTATAATATAGTAGAAATGGGGGTGAGACACCACAACAACTGGAAGAATATCCCAACCGCCATAAAATCAATAAGATACTATTAATATGCTTGTTTCATTTCCGGCGGTTGAGGTTGCACCACCACAGGGGAAATTTTTTATGATGTTTTTCGATTTGCATAACAATATACCAATCAATCAAATAACCTTTTTGGCTTATGCTTTGATGTTTTTGTAAGGGGAAAGTGGAATAAGGTATATTTTTAAAAGGCGGTTTTTATGAAAATACGCGGGATTTTTATTGCGGCATTGATCGTGGCATGCGGCATTACCGCTGGTAATGCCCAGACGCCGGCAGAACCCGGCACATGCCAGAGCGGGTTTGCTGATTCGAAAACGGTCATTCAGACAAATTACAACGAAATGTACCAGGCACTGCCGCAGGACCTCAAGGACCGGATACTCGGCGCTGCAATAACCATTGAGAATTTAAGAATGAAGACCCCTGCGGATTTGCAGAATTATGTCACCACGGAGCGCGCTAAGGCAGAAGATTTCATAAAAACCACCATATCCCAGATGGCGGTTTCGGACATGCTCAAGGCCCAGGTCGATGACGCACGCAAGGATGTGAACGTGCAGATAAACGACAGAATGAATGAGCTGAAAGCAAGAAGGGCCGCGCACCGATAGGACGGAGAGAAAAACGCGACGTATTCAATACTGCAAAAAAGAGTGAGATATTGACAGCAGGGGAGCGTTTTCCCCTGTTGTTTTTCAGCACGATCCTGCCGCTTCAAGCAAGACAATGGGGAAGGAAAAAACCGTGAGGATGAACATTCGCGCCATTGCCTTGGTCCTGTGCGTCATATCCTTCGGCACCATCTGTCCCGCGGATACGCTTTCGGTTTCCGGGGTGGTTACCTGGGAGGGCAGTTTTGTGGTGATCAGAAACGCCCTTGTCGTCGTCACCATGGGCAGCGCGGCCGGCATTGACAAAATAGATTCGGTGCGCACCGATGCGCTGGGCGGATACAGCATCGTCACCACATCGGTTTCGCCGACCGTCCAGATTTCCGTCACGGCCGCCGGTTTTCAGCCCGCGGAAAATAGTATTGCAGTGGCGGAACCGGACAACGGCGTCACGGATAGGGTTACCGAGAATTTCGCCCTGCGGCCCGCGAGCGCCGGCGATACCGCCAGGATAACCGGGGTCGTTGCGGACGCCGGAACGCGTCTCCCGCTTTCCGGCGCGTCAATCATCGCCCGGGGATATGCGGGGGTGGGCGGTGCCGCCGTCAACGATACGGTACAAAGCGGCGCGACCGGGGAATTTTTCATGCTGCAGCCCGACAAAAACCGGTATTATCCCTCGCTTCTTGTCGAGAAAGACGGATACCGCTCCCTGCTGTGGCCGCTTCCCACCGGTTATACCACCATCCGTCTCGATACGCTGTTTCTTGTCAAACTCACCGCGAGCGACAGCATAACCTATTCGGTGAGCGGATCGGTGGTCGACACGCTCGGAACGGGGATTCGCGGCGCGACCGTGATCGTGCGGGTAAGCAACGGACAAAACCTGCTCTTCACGGTGAGAGATACGACGACGCAGTGGGGCGGATATTACTCCGTGCAGAGCAGGCAGCCCTACACGCCGGGCGCGATCACCGTCGAACTGCTCGTTGATAAACCGGGATACTTTTCCAAGGACACGACCCAAACCCTGCCGTCCTCTACGCCGGATGCGCTGATCAACGTGACATTGTGGCCCACCGCTGCGTCCGTACTGCCGCAGGCCCGGATGGTGCGACGCGAAACTGCGCTGCCCCCCGCCTGTTACACGGTTGACGGCCGGTATTTGGGCACCTATTCGCTTCTTAGTAATCGAGATTTTATCAACAAAGTTATTGTGATCAGGAAAAATGGTGTTTCTGCGCGGACGTCCGTGCAGTTGCGGTAGCGATACTCCCTCTTTGCCGGGAATGGTGTTTGTCAAGGCCGGAATAATCTTTAGGTTTTCCGGCCTTGTTCTTTGGCCGACAGAAAATCATAAAGCCTGCGGTATTCCTCGGGATGCGGGGAGAAATCAGGGCCGGGCGATGCGGCTATCCGGCGAAGGACGTTTATGGGAAAATACCGCACGCCTGTGACCTCGCTGCGCTGCAGGGAAAGCCCGGAAACAGGGATGCCTTGGCGCAAGAGAAATACGTCGCTTATTTCATTGTCGATGAACTTCCCCTCGTGCTGCACCGATGAAGTTGCAATGGTGAACAGAAGGCGAAGCTCTTGAGCTGCGGCGCGGATCCCGAGCTCCTCACATAATTCTTTTTCCGCGGTTCTGATCGGAGAATCCCCGGACGAGACATGCCCGGCGCTTGACACGTCCCATGTCCCGGGAAACGATTCTCTGTTTAGGGAGCGCTTCTGAAAAAGCAGTTCGCTTTTTTTATTGACAATCCAGACATGCACGGTACGGTGCCGGTCGCCGTCGCGATGGACCGCGTCCCGCGGCTTTGCCCTGCCGAGAGGGGTTCCCGAGGGATCAACAACGTCGAGGAGTTCCGGCATGGCTATTGGCAGGGCCTGTTCGACATGACGATGCAGACCGGAGCGTCGCCGGCGCCGGCATACGGCAGGCCGATTGACGCCGCGGGATACCGCACATTGTTGAGGAGGATGGTGCTGTCCTTGACATCGGAAATGGACTCGACCTTTTCCATGCCCAGTACGGTGGTTCCCTGCTTTACCAGGATAGAATAGCCGGGCCAGCAGGAGAGCCTGGCAAGGAAGTCTTTTCCCACGGCCATGCCGCCGCACACGTAGAACACCGCGTTGAGGATCTTGAACGGCGACTTGGACTGGAGCGTGAGCACGGTTTCACCCTTGACATTGTCCATGACGAACGCGGGTTTGTCGCCGAGCAGGCTGCCAGACGTGAACATGGATCCCGCGTTTGCCGGAAAATGGCCGCAGGAAAGAATCACATACTGGGAATCGGTGATGGAAAGGATGGAAAGCCCCATGGGCGCAAGGTAGCGCTGTGCGATCTCGGTGACTTCCGGCGCCGATTTGTCTTTTTCAACAAGGAGCTTCATGGAAAATTCCCTGTCTCCCGCGACCACCGCCGCGAATGCCGCGATTTGCTGCGCGAGGCAATCCTCCTGGGAGTTTATCTGCCGCTCGACCGATTGTTTTACAAAGGCAAGTTCCCTGTAGGCGGCCTCGGTCTGCTGCTTCTTTGATTGGCACAAGCAAAGAAGCAATGCGCCTATAAGGATTGGCAGGGCGGGAAAATTGCCGGCTGACTTTCGAAGGATCATATGAAAATTTCCTTTTAGATATGAACCGCGACTATCCACCAAGAGTAAAGGCTTACAGTTGAGAGTTGGCGACACGGCTATTATAAAAACAGATGACGTTTAAATGTGTCATTCCCCGGAAACGGGAAAACGACTATGCATACATGACTAATGGAGTTTGGGTTCCTACCAATCCATGTTGATTTGAGCACCGGACTGCCGCGTACGCGGGAGTGACATATGCTATCAAATTCATTTCTAATGAATAAAAATCTTCTTTATCCTTCCAAACACATCGTCTATCGAGCCCACACCGTCTATGTCCTTCACAATTCCTTGGGGCCGGTAATATTTGATACACGGCTCGCTTTGGCTCTTGTAGGTGTCGATGCGGTTCTGTATCACGTTGGGGTCTGCATCGTCGGCCCTGCCCTCGATGGCGGCGCGTTTGAGCAGCCGCGAGCGGATTTCTTCGTCCGCAACGGCAATATTGATTACAGAGTCAAGCTTTGTGCCGAGTTCCTTTAGGATTTTATCGAGCGCCTGCGCCTGCGGCACGCTGCGCGGAAAGCCGTCGAGCAGAAATCCCGCCTTCATATCTTTCTGGCCGAGCCTGTCTTTCACCATGGCGATGGTCACCTCGTCCGGGACTAGCTTGCCCTTGTCGGAATAGCTCTTGGCGGTTATGCCCAGTTCGGTGTTGTTCTTGATGTGAAAGCGGAACATGTCGCCGGTTGACACATGCGGAAGGGAGAGCAGCTCGACCAGTCTTTTCGCCTGCGTGCCTTTTCCCGCGCCCGGAGGGCCGAAGAGGACGATGTTGTTGTTAGACATAAAATATGCCTTTCTGTTGAATGTCCAGGGAGTGCGTAAGATTTGTAAAATAGTACAGGGGAAGCCATGGCTCAACAACTAGACTACGTCTTTCGTGCATCGTTTCCCATCGGCCTGATATCGTTGTATGGGCAACATCATTCGGCAAAATGTATAAACAATACCGCCTTCCGTATATGGTTGGCATATAAGGTGCTGCTTATATTAGTACCGTAAGCTTTCGGTAACAACGTGGTCAACTAAGGAGGAACAATATGCAGAAACGTAAACTTGGTATGAGTAATCTGGAAGTATCAGCTATTGGACTTGGATGCATGGGAATGAGCTTTGCCTACGGTCCCGCACCCGATAAGAAGGAAATGATCTCCCTGATCAGGAAGGCGGTCGAACGAGGGGTAACATTCTTCGATACTGCGGAGGCTTATGGCCCTTATGTCAACGAAGAGCTTGTAGGTGAAGCACTGTCTCCCTTCCGTGGGCAAGTCGTGATAGCCACAAAGTTCGGGTTCAAGTTCGGCCCAAATGGCCAGCAGCTGGGGCAGGATAGCCGGCCCGACCACATTAAGCAGGTTGCCGAAGCGTCGCTGAAACGACTCCGGGTGGACGCTATAGATCTCTTTTATCAACATCGCGTTGACACCAGCGTGCCGATTGAAGACGTTGCCGGGACGATAAAGCAGTTAATTCAGGACGGCAAGGTAAAACATTTCGGACTTTCCGAGGCGGGAGCCAAAACTGTCCGGCGTGCCAACGCAGTTCAACCCGTGACTGCCGTACAAAGCGAATATTCGCTGTGGTGGAGACGCCCCGAGGAAGAATTGCTGCCGGTTTTGGAAGAACTAGGGATCGGATTCGTTCCTTTTAGTCCCTTGGGTAAAGGTTTCCTTACCGGAAAGATCAACGAAAGTACAACCTTCGATAAGACCGACTTCAGGAATATCGTCCCTCGTTTTACTTCGGAGAACCGAAAGGCAAATCAAACTCTTGTCGATTTGCTTACCAAGATTTCAATCAAGAAAAAAGCAACCCCCGCGCAGGCTGCGCTTGCCTGGCTACTCGCGCAAAAACCGTGGATAGTTCCTATCCCGGGAACGACCAAACTGCATCGTCTCGAAGAGAACCTTGGATCAGCGACTATCGAATTGACCGCTGACGATCTCCACGAGATTGAGGACGCAGCTTCAAAAATAAAGGTTCAGGGCGCCAGGTATCCGGAAGAGCTGGAACGGAGGACAGGGCTTTAAGCCAAATAAACCATGCGGGAATCGTCCAGTGAAAAGCGTTTCATCAGAAAAAAATCATGCGAGGAAAATGAGCTTATGAGCAAGAAGGTTTTGATTTTATCTTCGAGTCCAAGGAGAGGCGGAAATTCCGACCTGCTGTGTGATCAATTTGCAAAAGGAGCGCAGAAAGCCGAGCATCATGCCGAAAAACTCTTCCTAAAGGACAAGAAAATCAATTACTGCACAGGATGCGGAACGTGTCTCAATGGAAAAAAGCCGTGCCCGCAAAAAGACGATATGGCGGGTATTCTGGAAAAGATGATCTCGGCTGATGTAATTGTCATGGCAACCCCTGTTTACTTTTACACAATGTGCGGGCAAATGAAAACGTTTATAGACCGATGCTGCTCGCGCTATACCGAGATCAAGGACAAGGAATTCTATTTTATCGTGACGGCAGCTGACGATAGCAAACCGGCAATGGAAAGAACAATCGAAGGATTTAGGGCATTCATGTCGTGTCTTGACAGACCACAGGAAAAAGGCATCATTTTCGGTACGGGTGCCTGGAATATTGGAGATATAAAGGAAAGTGATGCTATGAATGAAGCATTTGAAATGGGTAACAAAATATAGCGCACTCTTCATCATGTTCCGGCAGGATCAGCGCAGGAGGCGGGGGTATTCGTTGCCATGCCTTGAGTAAAATCAAAATAGTATACGTGGCTATCCGGAAGAATTGGAATAAGGAAAAGGTTATGGAGAAAGGACTTTTATGAATGCATTAGAAAATCAAAATGCAATTTTCCCCAAGGGTGAAAAAACATCATCAAACTACTTTACCGGTACTGCATGGTTGAATATCCTGGTACCGCAAGACGAAACCGGAAATTATGCGATCGGTAACGTTGTATTTGAGCCGGGCTGCAGAAACAACTGGCATAAACATCCGGCAGGACAAATCCTGCTCGTTACCGACGGCAAAGGCTTTTATCAGGAAAAAGGCAAACCAGCAAGGTTGATTACAAAAGGCGATACGGTAGTTATTCCGTCCCATACAGAACACTGGCATGGCGCTGCCAGCGACAGCAGCTTGACCCATATTGCAATTACCAATAATTCGAAGCAAGGAGCTGTGGAATGGTTGTTGCCGGTAACCGATGAGGAATATTACGGCTGTCAACAGCCGTATCGGAAATCCAACAAACTGAATTTGACCGCTGCTGCAATCAGAAACCATCAGGAGCTTTTCTCAAACCATCAGTCGGCCTTGAAGATAACCGACCCGGAACTGATAGAGGCATTCGACAATTTTGCCTTTGATGAAGTGCTCCATTATGGGAATCTCGACACAAGAACACGATTGATGATGATTTTGGGATCAACGATTGCGAGTCAAGCTTTGGGTGAATATAAAGTGATGCTTGGCGGTGCACTCAACATAGGAGTGACGCCGGTTGAAGCGAAAGAGATATTATATCAAGCTGTACCCTATGTCGGCATGGCAAAAGTGTTTGATTTCATCCATGCCACCAATGAGATTTTGGCAAATAGAGGCGTTCAATTGCCCTTGGAAGGGCAATCCACTACTTCATCCGAGGCACGATATGAAAATGGGTTGGCATTGCAAAAGTCGATATTTGGAGAAATGATTGATAAGTTGTACAAAGATTCTCCCTCAGATCAAATTCACATTCAAAGACTCCTTTCCGCGAATTGCTTCGGGGATTATTTGACCCGAAAAGGTTTGAGCGTGAAAATCCGGGAACTGCTTACCTTTTCAATGCTCTTGTCCCTGGGCGGGTGCGAACATCAGGTAACGGCACACATTCAAGGAAATTTGAATGTTGGAAATGACAAAGGGGTATTGCTTGCCGCTGTGACACAATTGATCCCTTTCATAGGTTATCCCAGGGCATTGAACGCATTGCGTTGTCTGAATGAAGTGAATTAAGGATTTTTTGGATAACAGGGGAAAGGAACCTATTTTAAAAATATGATGCATTTCAAAACCATAAGCGAACTAGACAAGGCCGAGGGTTTCCCGCCGCCGGAGAATCCGTTGTTCAGTCTCAACCTTCTTACCAAATCGAGCCGATTCAAGAAGGACTTGGAATTTACCTGTGATTGTTACATCATCTGCTTCAAGAAAGTGAAATCCGGAGAACTTTTGTACGGCAAGACAAAATATGACCACAACACTGGCCTCATGTTCTTTGCAAAACCGTCACAGGTTTTTATTACGCGTGGCCTCCAACTGAAGGAAAAGGGATTTGCTATTCATTGTCATCAGGATTTCTTGATGGGGCATCCTCTTTTTGCGGAAATCAAGAAATACAGCTTCTTTGACTATGAAACGCATGAAGCGCTTCACCTATCGCCAAGGGAAAAAGAAATCATGTGGTCGTTGTATTACAAGATGGAAACGGAGTACCACAACAATCCGGATGAATTTAGTAAAGCCATCATCCTCTCGCATCTGGATTCAATCTTGAAATATGCCCAACGCTTTTATAAAAGGCAATTCATCGACCGGAAACCGCTATCCGGCGTTACCGTTTCAAGGTTCAACGAACACCTTGAGGCCTATTTTGAAAATGGTCGAGCAGAGGGAAAGGGATTGCCTACCGTAAACCACATGGCTACACAGCTGGCCTTGTCCCCAAAATACCTGAGCGACTTGTTGAAGCAGGAAACCGGAAAGACCGCGTTGGAGTTGATTCATCTATTTGTGATCTCCGAAGCCAAAAACATGCTTGTCGGTGGCGAGCAGAACGTATCAGAAATCGCATATCAACTCGGCTTTGAAAATCCGCCTTACTTTTCTCGGCTTTTTAAGAAGGAAGTTGGCATAAGTCCAAAGGAATTTAAAAAGTCCCTTCTTAATTAGAGATCACCTCTTTTTGGTCCTTTTCTTAAAAAAATCCATAGATTGCCAAATGAAACACAACATCACGATATTTTTTCCCGCCATGATGGTATGCCTTTCTGTGAGGGTGAGCAATGGAGAGAGGTAAAATACTAAAGGGATGAAAGTTACTTCAAATGCTATAATATTTGGTGGGGGCACCGCTTCGCGTTTCCCCCTGGCCCCCGGCTTCCGTCGCGATGCGCCGGTGATCCGGGGGCACACCCCCTCCTGCGAAGGTGCGCGCGAGGTCGCTCGCATTACGCTCGCGAGGCGTCGCACCTTCGCAACGCATCCTCTGCGGAATGCCGCTGCGCGGCGATGAAAATTGATTTTTTAATTTCATTCATTAGTCTTGGAATGAATCAATGCAAGAGAGGAGAGATAAAGTAAAAAAGATACAAGATAAAATCATGGCGCCTGCCGCCTTGAAAGGCGGCACCGGCCCTCCTTCCGGTCCACCCCTTCGGGTGCTTCTCCTTCGTCAGGGATTTCCAAGGGTCACAAGGGTCGTCGGCCTTCAGCCTCGGGCTGCCACGGCGGCTATGCCGCTACGCGGCGGCGTCCGGGCAGCACCGCGCTCCAGCGCGGCCTCCAGTCGTTCCTGGCGCTGGTATTAAGGCGGACTCCCTGGTTGATTTTTTCAAGAAAGAAAATAGGGATTGGTTTGTGGGAAAGCGGGAAATCAGTCAATTTGTATTTTTCCCCTTCTCCACCTGTAGAGGGGAGGCCGGGGTGAGGCGGCGGCTATTTTATCGCTCTCACTACAACAACGCCGTTTGAGATTGAAAATTTCCGCAGGTCCATTACCTTTTGGTTTGCCGCTGAAACACGGCCCAGCATTTTCCCGGCAAGGTCGTATACTGCAATGACTGCGTTCTTCCCTTGTAAATAAGCAGGAACGGAAAATTTGCCTGTTGCTACTTTGAAAACCATTGGGCTAGCACCAATGGTAGATTGCTTACGGCCGGAAACGGGTTGTGAGAGAGTTGTTCCGCCGAGATGAAAGGTGTCGAGGCCGGATGTATGGAGATCTGTGGTTCCAGAATTATTGTATGCCCACAGAAACACCATCTGGATTTGATGCTGTGAGCTGTCTACGACAATGAATTTAAGAATCTTGATCTTTGCGTAAAATGGTCTGTTCCAGACTGGACGAGGATCGGTGGCGGTCTTGAGAAGGTAGACGTTGCCGATGCATTTGGAAAGCGAGTCGGGGGCGATTTTAAAGAACATGTACGCCAAACCTAGACCAAGGTCGTATTTCATAAGGCTGTCCGGAGGGGCGGTTTTGATGCTGTCAAGGTTGAGTTTGCCGAGGTCCGCGGCAAGCCCTCCAGGGACGCCCGCAGTATAAGCATTGTATGCGCCCATGTAATCCAACCCAAAATGCCTGACACAACCATTATCTGAAGTTGCTGAAGTGCAAGGTCGTTCCAAAACAAAATCCATTCCATTGTGTTGGGCATCGTCTATCAAGGTATCTACTCCAGTAAATATCAATCCGCTCTCCTCTTTTCCAAAACTCAAAGAATGAAGAATTAAGAAAAGGCAACACAAATTGCTGAACAAATACCTCTTGAGAACCATTTATTCTCCTACTTTTTGAACTTTAATGTTTTGTACCTTGATTCCCGAAGTGTTCGTGTTGTAGCCCAAAGAGGAACCGTCATAATTGACAATAATCCCACAATATCCCTCGCTTTTACGAGTGCCCAATACGTCAACAGGATAACTCGATGGATACCCAGGCCTTGCACCACTTGCAGGCCAAATTACACCCTCAATGCTGGTTTCGCCGTCAACTATTGTGTCCTGGAGATTGCTGGTCTTGACCCTCACGCTGAAATTCATCGTGTCATTCCCACCCTCAAACAACACATCCGAAACCAGAACCATCACCGAATCCACCTCCATCCCATATCTTTCAAAATGGCTCACCAAATAAAACTTATTCGCATTAGTGCTCGTATCATTCGCCTTTCCATTCACTCTTAACGAATAATAATTCTTCGCGTCCTTTGCATAGAAAACTACCCCAACGCCAGCGCTGTCATACACATCACCTGCCGGCTTGATGATCGTCCCGCTGAACTCGTAGTTTCTCCAATCCAGATTTGTCTGCGGGGCTATAAGACAGGTGACCGGATATTCCGTGCCTGGTTTATGCCGATACATAAGCGAAGTATCGGCTTGGAATAAATAAAACATATAAAAATATCAAGCTGAAAAATAGGCGGGCCTGCTCTACCCCAAATAATACCCAATAATTTCCCTTTTTGCAATCAAAATCTTCCTTATTTCCCTTAAACCACGTTTAGTAAGAACAAACAGGAGTATTTGCGTTAGGGGCGACCGCAGGCCGTCGCTAAAGCGCGGTGCTGCCCGGACCCCGCCGCGTTTCGCGGCATCGGGCCGTGGCAGCCCGAGCCGAAGGCGAGACCGGAGAGAGAACCGACCCCCGCGTGCAGGGGCGGTTCGCGAACCGCCCCTGCACGCGGGGGGAACGCCCACTTCTTTAATCTTATTAGAGGTTCCCCCGATTTTGTGGACACACAACCATTCCTGTATTTTACAGGAGAAGGAGTGTGTCTTATGGCAAATCGGTCGTATTCGGATGAGTTCAAGAAGGAAGCCATTCGTCTGGTGTTAGAAGAGGGCCGCACTCGT
>DATJAL010000037.1 GCA_035516255.1 Chitinivibrionales bacterium
ACGCGGGCGAACGGCAGGAGTCCGATCTCAGGCATCCCACCTCCTGCCCCAGTAGAAAACACCAACCGGTCGCTGCTGGCGCGCCCAAAATTCATGCGGTTGCCGAGGATGTCAACAGAGCTATCTGAAATTTGAAATTGCCTTCGACTTTTCCTCCGCCTTTTCCCCGTAGGGGCGCCCGCTTGCTGCGCCCGCCCCAGTAAACCCCGCCCAAATGTTCGCCACAACCCCGCGTAGACAAATCTAGTGGTTCACGTGTTTCGTCGGCCCAGACGGACGGCGCAGCCTTTTCCGAAGGTTTGCGATTTCCGGTGGGGTCTTTCGGCCCCGCCGTTGATTTTTCTTTCTACTTTTGTTTCTCTCTCCTTCTCACACCGGATCGGAACTCTCTCGTTGCCTTTCATACCTTGCATAAAACTGTTGACAACTTGGTACTCTTGTGATACAAAAACTTGGGAAGTCCGCAGTCCCTAAGCGCGGGGCTGCTTCTCCTGAGCCTGCTCCAAGCTCGTCTTCAGCGAAGTCGAAGGGTCCGCGCCGAAAATTAAATCTTTGTGTGGCTCATCCGCCCGGCGGATGAGGCACTTAGGTGTTGCATTGGCATTTAGGATCGAATTCGAAGACAACAGCCTCAGGTCGGAAGACCGAGCTACACGGGGGTCGAACGGAGGCGAAAAAAAGCTAATCGGGAACCCAATTATTAGAACCGGGCGTAAGCGATTGAAAACACTCGATCCGCACCGGCTCTAATCGGGAAAAAACACGTGTCTTGCAAATGCGCAATTCGGCGCGAGGATCGATGGCACTTGGTTTTGTAGGGGAGGGCCGGTGTAGCCCTCCCGCGAGCGACGTCTCCCAGGCGCTCCCCACCACGCGCCCGGCGCGTGGCTCGGACTTTGGCTTAAGGCGTAAAACCAACGGCGTATGTAAGGCCAGCCAAGACCGGGCGGCTCCCCTAAAACCGAAACGGCACCATTGATTCTTGTTTCGGTTAGAACAGATGCCGATCCTTTGTTTCGTGCGACTTAGAGAAATTTTAAATGAACCCTTGTTTCGGTTAACTAAAGAATCGAAGTGAAAGAGAAGCGAAAGGAGGTAACAGCTTAGAAGGAGCGCATCTCGGCTACCACCAGCCGGTTGCGCTGCATGCGCTCTTCGACTACAACTGCTGCGTAGCGCGCGCAGGCGACCATTTCCCGCTGAGACCACTCGCTGGCAGGGGTGGCCAGACCGGCAACGGCGCGTAGGGCC
>DATJAL010000038.1 GCA_035516255.1 Chitinivibrionales bacterium
ACGCGTATCTCGTTCACCGTGATGCGGAAGTTTTTCGGCAGGCCGCGCAGACTTGCGTTATCGGAAAGCGACAGGGGCGTTTTCGCGATGCACACGGGTAGATTGCCGTAGCCGTGCTTGGCGGCGAGTTCGAGCTCCGCCTTGGTGCCATGGTCGAACGTCACGCCGCCCGCGCCGTACACCAATTTCGCGACCGTCTCGATTTTTTCGGCAAGCGGCATGCTGAGCGGATAGAGGCAGGCGAGCTTCTTTTTCCCGTTTTTGTCGATGCTGCGGAGCACCGCTTCGGCGAGCGCCGTCGCGCCCTTGCCGCCGTCGCGGAAATGCGTGGCCATGGCCGCCTCAACGCCCTGCTGTTCGCAGAACTTTATTATTTTGTCAAGGTCCTTGGGCTTATCGCCCTCAAACTGGTTGATGGCCACCACGGGCTGCAGCCCAAACAGCCTGATGTTCTCGATGTGCTTGCACAGGTTACCGAGGCCCGCATCGGCAGAATAGCCTCCGTGGTATTCCACGGCGCGCGTGGTGGCCACGATCACGGCCGCCGAAGGGTTGAGCCCCGAAAGGCGGCACTTGATATGGAAGAATTTTTCAGCGCCGAGGTCTGTCCCGAACCCGGCCTCGGTCACCACGTAGTCGGTGAGCTTGAGCGCCATGCGCGTGGCGATTGCCGTGTTGGTCCCCTGCGCGATGTTGGCGAACGGTCCGCCGTGTACGAACGCGGGCGTGCCCTCCATGGTCTGCACCAGGTTGGGGTCAATGGCGTCGCGCAAAAGCACCTGCATAGCGCCCACTGCCTGGATGTCGGACGCGAATACTCGTTCGCCTTTATAGGTGTATGCCACCACCATCCTGCCGCACATGTCGCCGAGATTGAAGAAGTCCCTGCACAAGCATAAAATTGCCATGACCTCTGAGGCAGGTGTGATATTGAAACCGTCTTTTCGCGGGATGCCGTTTTTCACGCCGCCCAAGCCCACCACGATCTCGCGCAGCGCGCGGTCGTTCAGGTCTATCACGCGGCGCAGTACCACGCGCCTCGGGTCGATATTGAGTTCGTTGCCGTGTTGAAGGTGGTTGTCCACCATTGCCGCGAGCAGGTTGTTCGCTTTTGTCACCGAATACATGTCGCCGGTGAAATGCAGGTTTACTGCCTCTGCAGGAACCACCTGCGACCGGCCCGCGCCTGTTCCGCCGCCCTTGATGCCGAAATAGGGACCCAGCGACGGCTCGCGCACGCAGATTGAAGACTTCTTTCCAAGTTGTCTCAACGCATCGCCCAAGCCCACGGTTGTCGTGGTTTTTCCCTCGCCCTGGGGCGTGGGCGTCATGGCCGAAACAAGAATGAGGCTGCCGTCCGGACGCTTTTTGCGGCTTTCGTATTCCGCAAGCGGCACCTTGGCAATGTAATGGCCGTGCAGCAGCAATTTGTCGGAATCGAGCCCGAGCTCCTCGGCGACTTCAACCACCCTGCGCGGGGCGAGGCCGTTTGAGCGGTTTTTTGGGTCTGGCATGGGTTCTCCGAAAAATCAATTATTTACCTGTTGTCCAAGAAAAATTCACCGCAAAGACGCAAAGAGCGCAAAGAAAATAATGATGTCGCTAAATAATAATGATTAAAGATAGCGTATGGGGTGGAGGAAATCAACTACTACAGTCTGTATCAAAACTCAAGAGAAGATATAGGCGGCCTTATCACTTAAAAATTTATTGGTGGGGGAAGTTTCCCCCTGGCCCCCGGCTTCCAGCGCTGCGCGCCGGCGATCCGGGGGCACACCCCCTCCTGGGTGCGGCCGGGTACCTGACGTGGCAAGATTCATCGTTCCGCTGGGCGCACCCGCGAGCGTTAGTTGATAGGTAAACAAGCCTCGCAGCAGAGGTGGTTTCCGCTGGAAAACACTTTTTTATCGGGCAGCTTGCTGCCGGAAGGGTTTGTATGTATAATAGGTAAAGAAAAGGCCATTTGAAAAAGGTCAGGCCCCCGTCTCCTCGTGGGAGAGAGGCAGGGGATGAAGTTACAATGAAAAATAAAAAAACGCCCCCCTGAATTCATAACCAGGGAAAACGCCATGATAAAATTTCCCGCCCTTCTCATTGCCTTGGCAACCCTCCTGCAGGCCATGCCGTCGGATACGTGCAACCAGAATACATGGGTTACCAATGGGCCGGTATATGCTATTGCGCCTGCGGGGGACAAGGTGTACATCGGCGGCGGATTTAGCTGGGTGGGACCATACACCGGTGGTGGGGTTCCTATTGATTCTTCAACAGGCGCGCTAATGCCTTCATTTCCTAAAATCAATGGAACCGTATTTGCCGTTTGCCCTGATGGCAATGGCGGTTGGTTTGTTGGTGGAAATTTCACATCCGTTGGCGGCGTGGCGGCCACCTACATTGCGTATATTTTGCCCGGCGGAAGCTTGAATCTTGCCTGGAACTCCAGTGCGAACAACGTAGTCCAAACAATTTTTTGATTAAATTTATATGTGCACAAATAAATAAAAGGCCTTTTATGAAATCGCATATTGCAAAAATAACGATTTTACATTTAATAATTGCCGGCCTTAGTTTTGGACAAGTTTACTGGAATAGAGATTGGGGGGGCTGGGATCCATATCCAATTACAGCAATTGTGCCTTCACTGGACGGCAATTATATCGTTGCGGGAAACGCTTATTCCTCTCAGGATGATATCCTTCTTAAGAAGATAAGTTATACAGGTGATTTTATATGGACAAAAACTTATGGGGAGGGGGACACGTCAATATCCGCTGGAGCCGTAACATCAACCGCAAGCGGGGATTTCATCATTGTTGGGGAGCAGCGGCCGCCCACGAGCGTTCCCACGAACCTCTACGCTTTAAGGATAAATCCCAATGGTGACGTTATCTGGACAAAAGTATATAAAAGAGACAATTTCTGGATGATGTCTGCAATTATGTCAACCAATGATGGAAATTTCATTGCCGCGGGGAACATTTTTTATGGAATTTATATTCTTAAAATAAAGCCTGATGGGGACACCATGTGGACGAAAACATTCTCTTTCCAAAATGAAAATCAAGTTTTGGCAATGACTAAAACGCCTGAAGGAGATTTCATTCTCGCGGGGTATATTACTTCTTCAACAAATGCAAAAGATGTCTATCTGCTGAAGATTAGCAATGATGGCGATTCGATTTGGTCGAAAACATACGGGGGAGCAGATTATGATTACGCCAATGCCATCACCCCAACCCCGGACGGGAATTTTATCGTGGCAGGGAACACAGGCTCATTTGGTTCTTATTCCAGCCTCTATTTTCTAAAAATCAAACCCGATGGGGATACGGTCTGGACAAAAACCTACCCTATTTCTTATGGTAGTGTTAGCGCCAGTGCCATTATACCAACACAAGACGGAAATTTTTTAGCAGCGGAGGGCCCCATAATAATAAAGATTAAACCCAACGGCGACACGATTTGGACTAAGGCCTATTACTTCCGACCTGATGATGCTGCCGCTGCCATGGTTCCTGCACAAGACGGAAATTTCATCCTTGCGGCATTTTTTGGAGAGTGTAGTTCCATTTGTTTGCTAAACGGTGTGCTTTTTTCCATTATAGACGACCGTTACGCCTACAAAAACATCCCCTTCTCCTTCAAAATCCCCGTCTCCGGCGACTCGACAAAATACACCTACACCCCTCTTGAAACACCAGCTGGCATGGCCGTTTCCGCCGGTGGCACCATTTCCTGGACGCCGACAACGGATTCCGTCTACATGGACCATGTAGAATTCGCCGTCTCAAACGGCACCACAATAAACGACACACTCACGTTTAACATATTCGTCAACAACAAGAACGCGGCAATCAAAGATCCCCATTCGTTAAAAAGCTCGGTTAACCGCGTGCATGTTTCCGGTATCACAGTAAATTCTTTTTCGTCATATATTTCATTTACTATTCCCAATGAAGCCGCCGCTCTTGCCATTTATGACATCCGAGGCAACCTCGTTGCAGAATTGCCCGTCATAAACAATACCGCTGTCTGGCGTGGGCAAATTGCCGCAGGGCGGTATTTCGCACGTGCGGCTGACTGGAAAAAGAATTTGATGAGATCGTTTGTGGTGGTGAGGTAAATATGAAACTGTTTTCACCCCTATCCTTGTGGGAGAGGGGCCCGAGGTAAGGTTACAATGAAAAATCGGAAAAAGAAAGAATTCATAAAGAATAAATCTGTTGCGATCAGATTGATTTTAGCGGCATTGGTAATCATGACACTGGCGAGTTTCGGAATGGGGCAGAGTTACTGGAAGCGGGCATATGGAGGACAAATTAATCCACCTGTTTCGGCAATAGTGCCTATCTCTAACGGCAATATAATCAATATTGGAGTAAGTAGCGATCTCTTTATTTTTAATATCAAACCAAACGGCGATACTTTATGGGCTAAATTCTATCCATGGAACTTTATAAATCAGACAGGAGATACGATTGTTAGTGGAATATATTCCGTAACTCCAGATAAAGCTGGGAATTTAATTGCTTTAGGGTCAGTTGTTCAGGGTGAAACTGAGAAAATATTATGTCTGCTCAAAATTGATTTAAATGGCAATATTCTTTGGTTGAAAAGGCAATATGGAATAGGAGTAACTTCCTTTGATTTTTATTATGGCATAACTGCAACACAGGACGGGAATTTTATTGTAGTTGGTACAAATGATCAACTCAACGTTTTTTTATTAAAAATTAATTCTGATGGAGATACAATTTGGACGAAGACGTTTAATGACAGCATTGATTTTGGTCATGATATAGTGCAGACACCAGACGGAAATTTTCTTGTTGTTGGAAGTAGCATCAGGAAAATTAATTCGGATGGGAGTATCGCCTGGAAAGAAACATATCAAGGAGATTTTTTCAACCGCGTTCTGCAAACTAAAGATGGAAATTTTATCGCTGTGGGCAGCAATGTTATAAAAATTAATTCTTATGGAGATACAATTTGGACAAAAAAATCATGGGTCAGCAATATGGGAAGTGCGAATGCAATAGCTGCAACGCAAGATGGAAATTATTTAATCGTAGGTGGACATGTACTTACTAAATTCGATTCTAATGGGAGAATTATATGGTCTAATTGGATTTTTAATACTCCTGATTTCGACTTAACCAATGCAATTAACATTTCACCAACAGCAGATGGCAATTTTATTGCTATGGCCTATACTGGAGTCAATTCTTCTCTGGTTTTTTATTATAATTGGATTTTCTCAATTATCGACGACCGCTATGGCTATAAAAATATTCCTTTTATATTTAAAATTCCCGCTTCTAGCGATTCTCTCGCATATAGCTATACCCCTCTGAAAGTTCCTTCAGGTATGATAGTCTCTAAAGGCGGCACCATTTCCTGGACGCCAGCAACTGATTCAGTCTACATGGACCACGTAGAATTCGCAGTCTCAAACGGTTCGTCCATAAACGACACATTGACGTTTAATATTTTCGTGAACAGCAAGGACATTCCGGTAAAGCAGCCAATTCCTATTTCATCCATAAATCGTGCTTGCTTGCACATAAGCAACATGTGCAATCTTTCAAGTGAATCAATTAAAGTTTCCTACTCGCTTCCCAAAGCCGGAGATGTGACGCTGCGGGTTTATAACCTTAACGGGCGTTTGCAATCAGATCTCGTGAACAAATATCAAGCCGCGGGGAATTATTCTCTGGGGTTGAAGCGGGGCAGCCTTGCCACCGGCGCCTATGTGGTTGCATTCCGCGCCGGCGATTATCATCAGGAAAAAATTATTTCGTTGATGAGATGACCGACCGTTAGGCTATCAATCATCAGTCATCGGGAGATTGCCGCATCGCTTCACTCCTCGCAATGACACCTCCTTAATTTACGAAAAAACAATTCATCACCTATATTTTTCCAACCATTCATTTCCATGCAGGCTTCAATAGATTAATGCCGGAAAAATAGTCATAAACCAGCTATTTTATGACTAATAATTAGTCTTGTGGAATGAAGCGACAATGCGCGGCTGTGCCGTTCAAGAACACACGCCGGAGAAAACAAGAATACCACAGAATTACACCATTGACTTTATGGCGTGAATGATTTCTTCAGGCGGTCCAACAAAAATATTTTTTTCGATCGGATAGGTATCCTTGACCGGTGCGGCAATCCAGGCGTGCGTGATTCCAAGCTCCTTGCAGGAGCTAAAAAAACCTTTTTCCGCGACCGGCGCGGTTGAAGCTTTACACTCCACGGCAATAAGGTTTTTTCCGGATTCAAGCACCAGGTCTATTTCATTACCGTTGCTGTCACGGTAAAAAAATGCCTGCACGCGCGGAACCGCGGCGGCTATCTGCTCCACGACAAAACCCTCCCATGACGGACCGTAATAAGGATGTCCGAAAAGGTCGTTCATAGTCTCAATCTTTAAAAGGGCATGAAAAAGGCCGGAGTCGCGGACATAGAGCTTTGGGGATTTCACGAGGCGTTTTTTAAGATTTATACTGAACGGTGGAAGTTCGCGCAGCAAGAAAGTCCTGTTCATCATGGTTATATAGCTACGTATCGTATTATGACTCACGCCCAGCGATGAACCGAGCCTTGATAGATTAAGTACGCTACCGCTGGCGTGGCTGGCCATTATCCAGAAACGGTGAAGCTGGTCTGAGGAGGTTTGGAAACCCAGCGAAGGGATGTCCCGCTCCAGAAATGTCATAATGAAATCCTCGCGCCATTCGATGCTTTCACGATCGTTGTTTGCCAGCAGGCTGCTGGGAAATCCTCCGCGCATCCAAAGCGTGTCCCGCGTTATGCCCTTTGCCGGACCGCATACCTCCTCGAGTGAAAACGGGGTCAGCTCCAGATAGGCAATGCGGCCTGCCAGAGATTCGGAGGATTGCCTGAGTAACTCGGGCGAGGCTGAACCGAGGATCAAAAACATGCCTTTTTTTGCCTGCTCGTCCACAATGCTCCGTATCAAAGGAAACAGGTTCGGCTTGCGCTGAATTTCATCCAGGCAAATCAATTTTTCCGAGTTGATCCTGAAAAAAGCCTCCGGGTCTCTCAAACGGTTAAGATCAGAAGGCCTCTCAAGGTCCAAATGCAGGGTGTTCTTGCGACGCGATTCAATGGCTTTTGCAAGTGTGGTTTTGCCGCATTGACGCGGCCCGAGAATCGCCACAACCGGCATAGCCGCCAGACGCCGCTCTATTTCCTTTTCCAGGTAACGGGGAATATATTTATGCATATTGTAAGTATAACTTACAATATGCATAAAGACAAGGGGATTTTTAAACCAATGCTCAGGCAATGATTTCCAACAAAAATCGATACGCACAGGATATATTGACAGGTATGTAACATCCTATACCCATAAAAATCTTCCTTAAAAAATCATCCGACTTTTGTTCTCCCGCTATAATTGCAAATAATTCCTTGTACCTATTGTAACCGCACTTCATCGTAAGATATTTTGGACATAGAAAATCCATTCACGGACTCATCAGAGAAAAAATCCAAGAGGAATACAGCATGAACGAACCCCTCGGCATCAACCCAGACCTCCTTGCCACCCTGTCGCACCAGCTCAAGTCGCCGGTCACCACCGTCGAGTCGCTGCTGAAAACAATTTCCGACGGATTCACGGGCGAGACGAACGCGCACACGCTGCAGTTCATCGCCAAGGCCATCGCAAAGACCGGCGAGGCGCGGGCGCTCATCGCGGACCTGCTCAATTACCAGGCATATTCCGATGCCAAAAAGATCGACAAGGAGGAGGTTGACATCGCAACGCTGGCCGCGGAGGCTGCAGCGTCGTTTGCGGCCGAGGCGTCGGACAGGGGCGTGTCGCTGCGCATCAGGATGCCGCAGAAAACCGCCGTCATTGCGCTGGCGAACAGCCGCGGCCTGTCCATCGCGTTCAGGAACATCATTGAAAACGCGGTCAAATATACGCCCGCCGACGGTTACGTGCTTGTCAAGCTCGCCGTTTCTGAGAAGACCAGGCGCGCCGCGTTGCAAGTGACGGACACCGGATACGGGATACCCAAAAAGGACCTTGGCGGGATATTCAGCCCGTTTTTCCGCTCGGTCAAGCATCGCGCGACGGTGCCGGGGACCGGTCTCGGCCTTGCGATCGCAAAAACCATTGTCGCCGCCCACGGCGGCCGAATTTCCGTTTTGTCAAAAGAGGGCGCGGGCAGCACATTTAAAATCTCGCTGCCGTACCGGGCGCTGCGCGCGGCAAAAGACGCCGGCAGGGAAAAAAAGCGGGTGGTCATCATCGGAGGGGTGACCGCCGGGCCCAAGGCGGCGGCGCGCCTGCGGCGGCTCGACGAGCAATGCGACATCACCATCATCGAGCGCAGCGAGTTTCTGTCGTATTCCGGGTGCGGCCTGCCGTCATACATCAGCGGCAAGGTGCAGTCACCCAAGGCGCTCATGTCGACCGCGGACAACACCGTGCGCGACATCCACTTCTTTGAGTCCATAAAAAACATAAAAATTTTCAACCGGACCGAGGCGGTGGCGATCAACCGCAGCAAAAAGACGATCACGGTAAAAGACCTTGCCGCGCATGACGCGCGCGACATCCCCTATGACGTGCTGGTGCTCGCCACGGGCGCAGACTCGTTTCTGCCGCGTATTCCGGGCATCAGGCAGAAGGGAGTGTATTCGCTGCACCGCATGGAAGACGCCGAGGCAATTAAAAGCGAGTGCACGGTCGGAAGCGCGCGCGACGTCTGCATCATCGGCGGCGGGCTCATCGGCATTGAAACGGCGGAGTCGCTCATCGAGGCGGGCGGCCGCGTCACCATTCTCGAAAAAGAACGGTGCATTCTGTCGAGTTTGTTCGACGCCGAATTCGCGGGAAAAATCCAGAACGCCTTTAACCGGAAGGGCGTCAAGATAATCACCGGCGTTTCGATCAGGCGCATCGCGAAACAGGATGGAAGGCTCGCGCTCGCCACCGACCAGGGAAGGTTCGCCGCCGACCTTGTCATCCTGTCAACAGGCGTACGTCCGAATTCCGCGCTGGCGAAAAAAGCGGGCCTCAGGCTGAGCTCCATCGGTGCCGTCCGGGTGAACAGCAGGCTTGTCACATCGGACAAGAATATTTACGCCATCGGCGATTGTGCCGAAAGTGTGAATTCAATAACCGGAAGGCACGAATACTGGCCGCTCGGGTCCATCTCCACGAAAATGGGGCGCATCGCGGCCGACAACATCGCGGGCAGGAAATCGGAGTTCCACGGGTCCATCGGCACGGCCATGTTCCAGAATTTCGGCCTGAGCGTCGCCCGCACCGGCCTCACGCTCGCGGCCGCGCTCGCGCACGGGTTCCTCGCGAAATCGGTCGTGATCACCGGCCTTGACAGGGCCCATTATTCCCAAAACGCGGCGTACGTCACGATAAAGATCATCGCTGACGCAAGAACAAAGGCCGTGCTGGGCGCGCAGGCGTACGGCAGGGGAGACGTGGTGCGCCAGATACAGGTTGCGGCCTCGGCCATCACGAGCGGCCTTACGCTTTCCGGCGTGTTCGGCCTCGACCTCGGGTATGCGCCCGCGTTCAACAATCCCATCGGCCTCGTGCAGACCGCCTGCCTCGTGCTCGCCAGCAAAATCGACGGCTTCATGAACACCATGACGCTTGAACAGTTTGATCGCGAAAAGGCCGGCCTCCGCATCATCGACGTGTCGCCGTTTTCGGAGCACGTCGCCGGCGCCCTGCCGGGCAGCATCAACGTGCCGCTGGAAAACCTGAGGCGCGAGGGCATACCGTTTGACAAGAAGGAACGGTGCGTGCTCTACAGCAGGACGTCCTCGCGCGCGTACGAGGCCTACCGGTTCCTCGTTACAAAAGGGTACGGCCGGCTCTCTATTCTCGAGGGCGGGTATGTTTACTGGTCGGAATGAAATAATTAAAAATGATTATATCTGGTGGGGGAGGCTTCCCCTCTTGGGGTGCAGCCGGGTACCGCCCGTTGCAAGTCCTAGCGTTCCGTTGGGCGCCCCCTTGAAGCGACCGCCGATAAGAAATTAAAGTTTCGGATTGATTGGAAATTTTTGCAGATGATTTTTGAGAGCCGCGTAGTGGCTCAATATTTGTAGCCCGGGACATCCTCCCGGAAATTCCAATGGCGTAGAATATATTCCCCTCTCCTGTGGGAGCAGCGTGGCCCTGAGGGCCGGGGTGAGGTTACGGGCGAATTAAAATCAAATCAATTTCTGAACCCTTGCTATCAACTCCTTCGGATCAATCGGCTTCACATAATACTCATCCACCGGCAGCCAGGCCTGGTCGCCCGCTTCGGACCTGAAGTCCATGCCCGTTTTCCGGTCGACGTTGGTGATCACCATGATTTTGACGTTCTTTAATTTCTTTTGGGATTTGATCTCGCGCGCCGCGTCGAAGCCGGCGTTCATGGTTTCCATCATCACGTCAAGGATCACGAGATCCGGCGTGAAGGTTTTCAAAACGGCAAGGCCTTCCTTTTTGCTTCCCGCCTGACGACATTCGTACGCGGTGGAAAGCACGGTGGTCATGACTTCCCTGAGTTCCTTGTCGTCGTCGATGATCAATATTTTTTTCATGGAAAAAACCTTTTGTGTAAAAGTTTTTCTGGCCGCTGACCGGCATATTCCGAACTCCGGCCGCTCTTTTCTACGCCCGTCCGAGGTATTTCTTTTCGTCGGTGCTTATCTTCACCACGTCGCCGGTCTTGACGAACAGAGGCGCCTGGATCACCAGGCCCGTTTCGAGCGTGATGGCCTTGGTGACGTTGGTCGCCGAATTCCCGCGCACCGCCTCGGGGGCTTCCGTGACCTTCATCTCCACCGACGCGGGCAGGTTGATGAGAAACGGCCGGTTCTCAACGAACATCACCTCATAGACCTGGTTGGGCACGAGAAAGTCGATCACGTCCTCGATCTGCTCCTTGCGCAATTCGTGCTGATCGTAGGTCTCGGGGTCTAAAAACACATAGGTGCCCTGGTTGTCGTAGCTGTAAATCAGGTTCTGGAACCTGTTGTCGAGCATCTCGAAGTCCTCGCCCGTGCTGCAGCGCACCGGGATCATCTTGCCCGTGGTGAGGCTGCGCAGCTCAAGCTGGGCGAAGGCGCGGTTGTTGGGCGGCGTGCGTACCACGCATTCGATCACCAGGAATATGTCGCCTTTGTAGCGGAGAACGTTTTTCTTCTTGATCACGTTCGGGGTGGCCATTACGGTTTCCTCCTTGAAGATAATGCCGGGCCGCGCGCTTTGGTGCCGCGCGATTTTACTCATGATCCCGTAAGCACCATTATTAATGGTACATTCAGCTGGGGAATCGAAGCGGTAAAACTATCGGCCGTGGTAAAAATACTATTTCCGCCCGGTGCAATGCCATTTCCAATGTATGAACGTGAGAAATTCACCGACGAGGCACGGAGAGCGCAGAGAAGAAAAACACAGTAATTTAAAATTGATGATTATAGATTTAAGGCTGAAAACCAGACTAGTTCTTTTTCTTTAACCACGATAATTCTTTGCATACTCTGCGTCCCTGGGTGATGTTTTCTTGCTTTTTTCATTCAGACAAGGCCTTAATTATCTCGGAGGATGTAAAACAGAATTTCGCGACAAAATCCTCGCCAGCGCCGCTTCCGCGGATGAAGGCGTAAACGCCGCGGATAATGCCGCGCGTTTCCCAAGGCCGCCCTGGGGCGCGGATTTCGGATAGGCGTTCAGCGTGAAGTAATTGTTCACCTGCCTTACCGCGAACAGGTACCCGTTTCCGGCAAAGGAGCCCAGCGAGGACCATGTCCACGGCGGCGGGCCGCTGACCGGGATCACCTGAATGTAAAGAAAGTCGTAGCTGAACGTGTCGTTGTACGCCGTGTCCTGGTGAATATACGATTGCGCGAAGCTGATTGACGAATCGGAAGTGAACGTGTCGGTGGGTGTCCCGATGATCTGGTAGCTGTAGCTCAGGTCGCGGTATTTCCTGCATTCCACCCCGTACCATTGGGCGCCGGCGTGCCACGTCACCTTCAGACCCTGGTCCATCCGGATCCGGTAGGGAGTGTAGGCGCCTAGATAATCGACACTGTCGTACCGCGTGCCGCTGTCGGAAAAGAAACGCACCGTGTCGGCCGACGGCGGGAGCGAAACGCTGTCGGCGAGGGTATCGTACGAAACCGTCTGCAGCGAGGTGTCTGCATAGTAGGGCGCGATTATCCTGCAGGCGTAGTTCAGCGAGGGGTCTTCGAACAGGGCGTCATAATTTGCCGCCGCCACATTCGGGAGCACGTAAAAATCGCTGAGGATGCCGCTGAAGAATTCGTCGGTCTTCTGGTTGCTGAGGTAGTCGAGCCGGTGGCTGCCGAAGGTCACCGCGGCATTGGTGATTTGGGGGTTCGAGCTGAGGCACAGCGAAGCGTAGAAGCTGTCTTTGGGCGCGAGGGAATCGCTCTTAAAGGCGCCCACGAGAATGCCCACGGCCGACACGCTCGGTTTGCCGATGAAGAATTTTGCCGTGTCGGTGAGCGTGTCGTGCACCACCGCCGTGGTGGTGACCGTTTTGCCGCCGGAGCAGGAAAAAAACTGCAGCTGCGCACAGCAGAGCAGGAGAACAGGGGCCATATTCCGGAGCTTCATTGAAACCCTCCTTGGGCGCTTGGTCACCTCGGCGCAAAATTAACTTTTCGGAATTGCGTTCCTGATGTCCTCGATGAGGTCTTCCGGGTTTTCCACGCCCAGCGCGAGCCGGATCAGGCCGTCCTTGATTCCCACGGCAAGCCGCTCCTTGCGCGTGTAATCGTAGTAGCTGATCGAGGCCGGATGCGTGATGAGCGATTCCACCCCGCCCAGGCTCGGGCCGATGTTGATGATCTTCAGCGCGCTCAGGAACTTGTGCACGTACTTCACGTCGTCCTTCATCTCGAACGTGACCACGCCGCCATATCCCTTCATCTGCCGCTTCGCGACATCGTGATGGGGGTGGCTCGCAAGGCCCGGATAGTAAACACGCCTGATGTCCGGGTGGGCCTCGAGGAATTCGGCGATCGCCTGGCCGTTTTCGTTATGGCGCTTCATGCGCAGCTCAAAGGTCTTGAGCCCGCGGATGAGCAGGTACGACGAATGCGGGTCGATCACGCCGCCGGTCACCTTGAGGAATTCCCGGATGGGCGTGGTCATGGACTTTTTCCCGAGCACGACCCCGGCGAGCAGGTCGTTGTGGCCGCCGAGGTATTTCGTGGCGCTGTGGATCACCAGGTGCACGCCGAATTCGAGCGGCCGCTGATTATACGGAGTGGCGAACGTGGAGTCCGAAATCACGAAGATGTCGGGCCGCTTCGAAAAAATGGCCATGAGCCGCTCGAGGTCCATGATGTTGAGGTACGGGTTGGTGGGCGACTCCGACAGAAACAGGCGCGTGTTCTTTCTGATGGCCCGCTTAATGGCGTCGTAGTCGCACATCTTGACAACAGAGCAATCGATGTCGAATTTGATGAGCCTGGTCTTGCAGAAATCGAGCGTCCGTTTGTAGGCGTCGTCGGTGACGATCACGTGATCTCCCGCGTTGAGCAGCGCGAACATCGCCGTGGTGAGCGCGCTCATGCCCGACGAGAAGAGCACGGCGTCCTCGGCGCCTTCAAGCGCGGCGAGCTTTCCCTCTGCCGCGTACTGGGTGGGATGGCCGTACCTGCCGTACTCGTAGCGGTTCTTCGCGCCCTCCGCGAGTTCCCTGATCTCCTGTGTGTTCTTGAAAATGAACGTGGAGCTCTGGACAATAGGCGTTGTTATCGCGCCATATTCATTATACCGGATTTCCCCGGCGTGAACGGCCAAGGTTGAAAGTCCTTGGGTGTTCTTCTTGTGCATGTGATTTCTCCGTTTGAAAAAAAGAAAGGGTGTCGTATTCGACTTCGACGCTGCAGGTCAGAGAAGCAATCACCCCGGCCCGGGGCGGTTGCGGCCAGCAGTTTTTATCCTAGGATAAAAATAGTATATGACGAGGTGACCCTTCCGGAGGATGTGCCGCGTCATGGTCATCGTGACAAAAAAAGCCTGCAGCATATTTGCTGCAGGCCGATAAATTGATTAACGGGAAGAGTTTTCGAAAAGCAGGGTTTTTCCGGTGTTGGCGCGGTTGATGTACATGCCGACGGGAAGAAGGGCCCTTGTCGTCGACGCGGGGCGCGAAACGAGCCGGCCCGCCACATCATAAAAATCACCGTTGGCGGCCGCGCGCGCAGACCGCATCGCCATGGCAGATGCGGAGTTGGACGCTGCAACAGCCTCCGTGGGCGGCCGCGCGGTCAGTTTCATCAGCACGAGGTTATTCGCCCCCTGCGAATACTGCTCGGCAAGCATGACGGCGTCGTTCTCGCCGACCGCAGCCGCGGAGCGGATCGAATGCGATTCGTACGTGGTCCACTGCCACGCGATGTTTCCGCGGGAATCGAACCTGGTGAGCCAGATGCCCTGCGGGGCGGTGTAGCGGTCATCGGCTAGGTCGCCCGCGGCAAGAACTCCACCATCGGGCGCGTTTGCAAGCGTCTTGATGGTGCTGTAGCCGCTGCCGCGGAAGTACAGGCTTTTTTCCCACACAAGGTCGGCATCCGGGTCATACGACGAGATCACGGCCTGACCGTTTGCCGGATCAGTGACGGCGGTGTACACCGCCTTGCAAGGCGAAACGAACACGGCGCTCGGGCATTGCCCTGAGGAGCTCGTGCTGGCAACCCGAGCGGTTCCGCAGATGCCGGCGGGATCCATCAGGTTGATAAAAACACTTTTTAATGAATTATCCCAAGAAATTCCGGCCGCGGCAATTTGACCGGGGATCCACAGTGAAAGAGAGGAAAATGAGGTGCCGGCATAATTATTATGCGACCACAGCACGGTTCCTCTTGCGTCAAGGCAGCACAGCCACGGGGAGTTTCCCTGCCTGCCGCCGACGATGACAAGGCCCGGCGGGATACTAAGGATGCACTCGGCGGAAAAGCCCGAGTCTGGGTTTTGCCCGTTTGCGCCGATCACCGTGGTCCACATCACGCCGCCTTTCGCGTCGGTGCGCAGCACCCATGCGGCGCTCTGTGAACCGGGGAGGCAGACGTTGCGGCTGCCTGCGAGCACAAAGCCGCCGTCGGCGAGCTGTGCAGCGGCATTGACATACTGAGCACCGACGACGCTTCCGCCGGTGAAGGTGTTGTACCCGGCACGCCATTCCTCGCCGCCGGAGCGGCCGGCAACGAGAAGGAAAATTTGTTCGCCCACATCGCCCGTGGACCCCGCAACGGCAAACCCGGCGCCTTCACGGAGGGGAACAACCTGGCATGGGCCGAGCGAGGCCGACACCGACAACGATCCCGTCCATTGCAGCGAAGGCAGAGGCTGCGCTGAGGAATTGACAGATAAGAGAAACGACAGTGAAAACAGACCGGTGAAAACTGCTGATTTCATAAATCCCCCCTCTGAAAAATAGGGAGTAATATAGTAAAAAAGGTCCGCCGCCACAAATTATTTTTTACGTTTTGTTAATTGATAGATGAGTAAAGCGATTAAATTATTTTCCTGAAGCGTTTAACAACGAAAAAGATCCGAAAAAAATTAGTACGGATGCGCGCCGGTGCCGTTGCGCGGCGGAAAGGGGGCCCTTCGCACTGCTTGGCTGCCGATGCGAAGAACATCTTGACAAGTGATATGGCGCTTCAGGCCCGGCCAAGTTTGTGATCAAAAAAACCGGCGCATATTTTTATCAATCGTCCTTTTGCTGCGCAGTATTTTTTCATCCGAATATAAAAGTCCTCGGGAAACCCGATGAGAAGAAAAGACCGCGAAATCACCGACAGTAAAACCATGGAAGCTGTCATTGCGGAATCGAAATTCTGCCGCATGGCGCTCTGCGATAACGGGAAACCGTATGTCGTGCCTTTGTGTTTCGGCTATAGGGACCGGACCGTTTATTTTCACTGCGCCGGAGAGGGCCGCAAGCTTGCGGTGCTGAGGCGAAACAGCGAGGTATGCCTTGAATTTGAATCCGGCGCGTGCGTGGTGGAAAACACGGTCGCGTGCAGGTGGAGGCTTCGCTATAAATCGGTCATCGCGTACGGAAAAGCAAAGCCGGTTGACAATGGGGATGAAATCCGGGCTGCGCTTGATCTCATCATGAACCATTACGGGAAAGGCCCTTTTACCTTTTCCGATGAGGACCTGAAACGGGTTCTCATATATAAAGTTCCCATCGGATCAATGACCTGCAAAATTTCCGCCTGACCCGCATTTTTTCCGCTTGTCCTCCATCGAAGAAAATGCCGTCTGTATACAAAATGAATACAGAAAATGAACCCGATGGCCTCATTTTCCCTGCGCGCCGAAATCTTTTTTGTTAGATTATTTGCGTGGGGGGAATTCATCCGCGCCTAAAATCCGGCGGGTGAGTGATTGCGCGTGGGCGGATGAGGTTTTGGAGGGGGGTCATTTAAGTGGAATGGAGGGCCTCGGAAATGAGGCCCTCCATTTTTTTTCATCCCGGTCAAACCAATCCTTTTTTCCTTTAGCATCGGCATCTTTTTTCCGGTGAAATCGCCGTAAAACAGTTATATTTATGGATAAGGAGCGCCCTTCTGGACTAAAGGCGCCCGGCGCTGCAATACAATCGGGAAGCCAGACCGATGAATACCGGAAAAGCCTGCATCGGATTACCGTTTATCATTGTGGTTTTAATTGTCTTATTGCAGGTGAGCGGAAACGCTCAAACAACCGCTGATTCTGCCGCCACGCCCCCAACGGATACCCTTGCACCCGTCAAAAAAACCGCGGCCCAGCCCGTTTCATTCGATACGATCGCTGGCCCTCTGCCCGCGGTGATAAAGGCCAAGAAAAATCCCTACCTTGTCGTGGGAGACATAGAGGTGCCGGTCAACAAATCGGTCACTGTCGAGCCGGGCGTCGTGTTTCTTTTCAAGAATTTCACGGGCATGCACGTGCTGGGGAAACTCACCGTGCAGGGGACCAGGGAATCGCCCGTTATCTTCACAACGGAGAATGACCGCGCCGTCAATCCCGGAACGGCGCTGTATCCCAATCCCTACGACTGGAACGGCGTCTACATCCACGCCGACGCCGTGGGCACCAGCATGGAATACTGCAAGGTGCGGTATTCCGTGTACGGCATCGTGTCGGAGACAAAGTTCATAAAGCTGGACCCGGTGCTGTTTTCATTCAACGGAAAGACCAACCTGGTAATCGAGGGAAAAGAGCAGCCGGTCACCGACAAGCCGTACAGCTACATGCTGACGACCACTGACGTGGGCAAGCAGGGGGTGCCGGTGAAGATCCTCGCCGATCCCGCGGCACCGGCCCGCAACACGCTCCGTTACACCGGCCTGGTGGTCGCCATGGCCGCAACCGTGGGCGCCATTTACTACGGAACGCAGTGGAACAACGCCCAAACCCAGCTCCATGCGATGAGCGTCGACAACCCGTCCGTGCTCCGGTGGTCTAATGAGGGTGACTGGTTTTCCCTGCGCGACAGGCGCACCAGCAACATGTATTACACTGCCGCAGGCGGGGTGATTGCGCTGATCGGGTATGTCGGGTTTTTCTGGAGTTTCACGTTTTAACAGGATGTGCTGCGCATGAAAAAAAACCTGGCGGCTTTCGTAATGGCGACCGCGGCGTTGTGCGTCCTGCAATGCGCCAACGACTACAACCCGTTTGAGAATTATTCAAATGCGCAGGCGTATGTATCGTTTGCGGAGAGCTCAAAGAAAATCCGGGAAGGCGACACTCTCGCCATTTTTTCCACCGAGACCCTTGCCGTGTTTACGGCGGTTCGGGAGAAAATTGATTCGTTTCGTGTCGATGCGGCCGGCAACAGATATTGGCCCGACACCGTCATACGGCACCCTTCCGATAAAGAAACCCAGTTGTTCCTTCTTTCGTATTGGGACACCGGCCGCGTCCAGATCAACCTGACCACCTTCCGGTCGAACAACGCCACCGTATCCCTGCCTGCGCCGCTTTCATATTATGTGCGTTCGCCGCTCAAGCAGAGCGACATCTCAACGGTCCTCAACGCCGCATGCACTTTGTCAACCGCGCCGGTCACCGACGGCGACGTGCTCTACATCTGGCGGCTGGGCAAGGACACGCTCCCCGGCGTCGCCTCCAACACGTTCACCGATTTCTCAAAGTACCTGCTCCATATTCAGGTGGGCAAGACCGACACCGGTTCCCTGTGGGTCACCGATTTCCGTCAGGCATTTCGCTCCCCGTCGACAATGTTCACCTATCTGTTCTACCAGCCTTCGCCTCCAAGAATAAAATGCACGACCAAGGGGCTTCACGGCGACACGGTCATTACGAGTGATAGCACGCTCCTCTTCAGCTTCCAGGTCATCGATTCATCAGGTCAAGGCCTCGCCAGCGTTGATTTGTCGGGCGAAGCATTGCAAAGCCTGGACAGCACCGACTTTTACGCGACCCTTACCGGTATAAATCAGTACACCCAGTTGGTTCCAAAAGTCGAGGTTGTCAAGGCGACCAACAAGATCGGCCAGACCTCGGTCGATACGTTTTACGTGTACTATGAAGCGACCGGGGCGCACGGCGACCTTGTCAAGTTCAGGCTGATCAATCCCCCGGACCCCGCGCTCACCACCAGGGTCGATACGCTGCTCTACATCATGTATGTCGACAACTACAGTCATCCGGTCACGGTATCGGTCACCAGCATGGTGATCGGACCCACCGGAGCCAACACAAACCTCGTTCCGGATTATTCCTATTCGGATTCGACGCACCGGTGCGTGTGGCTCGTTCCGCTCGCAAAGGGGATCGATTCCGTGCGTACCGTGGCGTCCATTCCCGACCTGCATTATTCCGCCGAGACCACGCTCGTCGTTGAACGAAACCTTCTTTACGTCGACACGACGCCGCCGGTCATTCTGGGAATCACCGCCAACGGAGTCAAAGTCCCTCTTGAGCAGAAGATACCGACGTTGCAGGTTGACTCGCCGACGGTCATTGTGGAAGTCACCGCGGTGGATAATGAAAGCGGCATCGCATCGGTGACGATAACCGATGTGAGTCTCGGTACAACCGGCACTCCCACACCCATAACCATGACCTATCAGAATTATGAATGGGTGAGCAGCTCCATTGCATTCGGCGCGAGGCAAAGCATGACGCTACACATCACGGTGAAAAACAAGACCGTCGGCGCTTACACCACCACCACAAGAGACATTGTATTGACCAGACGGGCGATCGTGGTCTCGCCGCCGGTCACACCGTAGACAAGGGATGCCCGTGGCGGAATAATTCACAAAACGGAATTATTGAAAGGGGAAAGGAATGCGGGGCGCAGACGCCTCTCATTCCTTTCTTTTTAGCAAGCGGTGACGGGCATGCTCATGTCTTGATCCGTTTTCTGGCGGACACAAACCATGCCGCCGCCGCTGCGCAAAGGAAAACCGCCTCGAAAATCATGAAGGCGTACAGGATGGAAACGCCCGTGCTGGTGAACCCGTACGAATGCATGCCGATGCCCAGCAAATTCACGCCGATCCACGCGAACATGACCAGGATGAGGCTTGCCACCGCGCCCGCGGCAAAGCCGCGATCCCTGATGATGCCCGCGGTGCGCGCATGAAACACGGCTGCGCTCCACAGGATGATGAGCAGCGCGCCGTTTTCCTTGGGGTCCCAGCCCCAGAACCTGCCCCAGCTCTGGTCGGCCCACATGCCGCCGAGCATGGTGCCGATCACCGTGAACACGAGGCCGAAGGCGAGGATGCCGTACATCGAGCCTGCCGTCGAGGAGAGCTTTTCGTCGGGCGTGTTCAAAAACAACTTCTTGACAAGATACACATGGCCCACGATGCCGGCGCAGCAGCAACCCGCGTAGCCGAGCGTCACGGCGGTGATGTGCGTGGTGAGCCAGAAATTCGAATTGAGCACCGCCGCGATCATGCCCATGGAATCTTCGCCGGCATTGTACTTGCCGGCAAGATGCAGGAAAAAGAACCCGCACAGCGACGAAATGAGCAGGCCCAGCGACTTTTTCTGGAAGGCCTCGAGAACGAGCCCGAGCGCGACGCACGCCCACGCGACAAAGAGGAACGTTTCGTAAATGGTGGCAAGCGGCGGCCGGTGCAGGATGATGATCCTCGCGGCAAGGCCGAACGTGTGCGGCAGCAGCGCAACGGCCGTGAGCGCGACCGCGAGAACATACAGCCACCGCCGGGAAATCACCGTCATGAGCAGCAGCGCCATGATCGCGGCGATGCCGTAAATGATTTTCGACTTTGCAAACGGGTTCATGGCGTTGTAAAAAAGCTCGACGCTTGAGCCGGGCAGCCGCGTCGCGTTTTTACGCGCCGCCTCGTTGAATGACACCGCCGCGCGGGAAAAACCCGCCCTGTCGCCGGAAACATAGGATGCGCGCATGGCCGCAAGCAGCGTGAGCGCCGGCGACCGGGAAACGGAGGCCCCGGCCTTGAGCGCCACGAGCCACGGGCACTGCCATTCTTCTCGTCCGTCAAGCGACACGGGGACGATGTGGAACGGCTGGTCGCCGCGCGACTCGCCCCAGCGGAACAGGGAGCGGCCGAGGGAGACCATGGTCATGTCGAACAGCGTCCAGGCGCGTTTGTCCTTTTCCATCGCCGCTTTCATTGCGGACGAAACCAGCTGCGATTTCTGGACAAGCTCGTAGTACGAGAGCATGGAAGTTTGCGGCCCGATCCCCAGATACCTCCGCGCAACGGTGTCGGCCACCGGGAATTCCGGCGAAGGCATGAGGAACATGAGCACCGACGAAAGCTGCATGTAATCCTGGACACTGGCAGAAACCCTTAGCACCTCGCTCTCGAACTGCGACCGTTCCCTGGCCTCCTTTAAGCCCGCGTCCCGCGCCAGGCCGGCGAGCTGGTGATATCCGATCTTTATTTCGTTGAAGCTGTAGCGCCGCCGTTTTTCCGGCGCAATGCCGATGCCGTCGGCAACCTCGGGATTGTTGATGAGGAACACCTTGTCGTTTGCCGCGTCAAGCGGCGTGAAGACAACGCTGGCAAGCCATTGTACGGCGGACAGACCGTGGCAGGTCTGGCGGCCGGAAAACTGCACGAGCATTTTGCGCGCATAGGTGTCGAGCGGTTTTAATCTTCCATTATCGAGGATGATGGTCTTGGCAAACTCATCCATGGGAAGCGCGGAAGCGGCAGCTTTTTCGCCAAACGCAAGCGTTGCCGCGAGGACGACGACTCCGGCCGTTGCGGCGATGAAGGAAGAACCTCGCGTCGGGTTCATGCCGCGCTCCGGTGTTTGCGTATGTAAACAACAAGCTTCACGCAAAAATGCAAAACAAGCCCGGCCGCCATGAAAAGGCCCGCAAGGTAGGGAAGCGCCTTTCCCCGGTTTTCGACAACGGCAAGGGTGGAAGACTGCCGTGCGCCGTCCTGCGCATAGGACGACTGGTAAAACGTGTATTGCTTGTATCTGAACGGCTTGTTCATGGAAATCACCACGTCGCGGTCCATGCCGTTACCGGCGGCGCGGATCCTGCTTGTAAACTGCCGGGCCGTTTCGGTGCCCGCGTAATCCTCCTTGACAAATTTGATCAGCGTGATGGAAAGCGGCAGGGGCGCGCGTTTCTGCCGAAGCGAAAAAAAGATCGAGTCACCGTTGAGGACGGCCGGCGTGGGGCTGGGGTTGCCGCCGTACAACAGTATCCTGCCGGCCGCCGCGCCTCGCGGCGCCAGTTCCATGCCCGCTATGTTTTCCGACGGGTCCGCGGCCGGCCGCGTTGCGGCAAGGGAATCAATGTCCAGGCCCATGGGCTGCATCATGTCGACATGGCCGCGCGGCATGAAGGCCGTGCAGTTTTTGTAAATTCTTTGAATGAGAATGCCCGTGGAAAATGAGGGATTTCCGAGTGGTTGGCCTGGCCTCAGGCTGTCGAGGCTGAAAACGGCCGGGCTTTCAAAATGGCCGCTTTTCCATCCGGCAAGCTCCCACTCGCGGTACGACGACGACTCGTGCGAGGTTTCGCCTTCCCACAGCGTGAGAAAAGTCTCTTTTGACGTATAAGAAATAATGCCGCCGCCGATGAGCAGGATCAGAATGCCCGCGTGCGTGAGGATCAGGCCGAGTTTTTCAAGGCGCCATTTCTGCCTGAAAAGCAAAAAGGCGATCTGGTTCAGGATGAGGATGAGGGCGGTGAGCCGTACCCCGGGAAAGGGGACTAGACCGCCGATAAGCACGACCCACGAACTGAAAAACCGTGCTTTGGCCGCGTAGATGCCGTGGTCGATCTGGTAAAACGTTCCCCATAAAACCAGAATGCAAAGGATGATGAGACAAATGACCGTGGTGTGCAGCGAAAGGAATAATTTTTCCGCGGCGTTTCTGAGAATGGGGATTGGTCGTTTCATCATGGTTTCACAAAGGGGAAACTTATTCTGAAGATATTTGTCGTAAGAAAAATAAGTCATGTACCGTGGCGCTTTAAGAAAATCATTTTTGATGTTTTTTACGGCGGGAACAAGAAAGAAAAGATGCCGGAATTCATCGGGACTTGTTCTCTCGCAAGCAAAAAAAGAAAGGACGCTCACGTGAGCGCCCTTTCTTTTTTCAAGTGCTTGAAATAGGAATTTACCGGATGTTTACCATTTTCGATGAAGCATTCATTCCGCCGTCCCTCAATACTATTCTGTAAACCCCTGCTGGAAGGTTCAATCCTTCTAGACCCACCGTGTTTGCTCCCGCTTGCATCATCCTTATTTTACAGGATAGGTCAGCCGCCAGCCTGCCGTTTGCGGCGAATATTTTCAGTGACGAAAGCGCCGGGTTCGCAAGTGTCAATATCATCATTGAGCCATTAACTTTCAAGAGGCCCTTATTCGCCAAGGAAACAGACGCTGAGGGCTTTACCCCCGTCACTCCAATCGCGCGGAGGTACAGCTCGTACCCGGCCTGCAGAAACGCACCCTCACCCTCGGGCGAGGAGTTGTTGATGTCGCCGCTCAAATCCGCCCGCGGCATCCAGTCAACATGCTGGCAGCGCAGGAGCCTGCCGTCGGCGCCGATGTTTTTCACCAGATCGCGCCAGGCCGCGTTGATGGCCGGAGTGTAGGCGGCCGAATCGAGGAGTTTGTTGCGCACGCCCCATGCCATGGCAAAGCAGAAGAATGCGGAGCCGCTGCTCTCCGGATAGGGGTAGTCGGGATGGTCGAGCATGCTGGTGGTCCATAACCCGGTATACGCGGTATTGTTGTTGCCCTGCTCGGCCTTGATCGCCGCGCACATGTCCTTGAATTGCTTTTCGAAACCGGGCCGGTTGGCGTAGGTCAATGGCATGTTGTTCAGGATGCGCGCAAGGCCGCCGATCACCCACGCCTCGCCGCATGACCAGAACATGGGTTTGCCGTTGGGGCATTTCTGCGACGTGGGGAAAAAGCTGTCGTCGCGGTAGTAAAAGTGGTACGTGGTGTCGTACAGGTATCCGGCCACGCTCCACCAGTACCGGTTGAGCGTGTCAAGGAAGCGGTTTTCGGCCGACGCCTTGACATAAAGGACCATTGCCGGCGGCTCCATGTAGAGCGCGTCGCACCACCACCATCCGCCGTTGCGGGAATAGCAGGGATTGGGCCTGACCACGTCGAAATGGTTGTCAAGGCTCTGCTTGGTCGAGTTGATCATGACGCTGTTCGCCGGAAGCGGGTCGAGCAGGTAGATCTCGCTGTAGGTCTGCGTGCAGCAGAAATTGTCGGCGGTGGTCGTGGTCACGCTGCCGTAGGTCTGCCAGTTGAAATAGGTGGCCCAGCGTTTTGCGAAATTGAGGTAGGCGGTGTCTTTTGACGCGTAATACATGGCCATGAGCCCGGTCATGAACGAGCCCACGTCCCAGTTGTTGCCGCCGTTGGTGTGCTCGTACGGGTTCGGCTGGTCGCCTTTGCCCGCCGAGGCATGATTATAAAGATTGGCGATGTCGGCATAGGTCATGCGGTAATGGGCGACGCGCCTCATGAGGTTGACGATGCTGTCGGCGCTGAACTCGGTTTGCGCGAACGCCGGATTGAATAAACAACAGAGCCCGATGATAGTGACAATGGATAGGTGAAATTTCATATAACGAACCCCCATGATAATGGAAAAAACCGGTACCCTTCTAAAAATAAGGGAAAACCGTTAATGGTGCAGGGGAAAAATGAAAAAGGAGCAGCTGGCTGCCCCTTTTTCATTGTTTTCAGGATCGGGAGACTTTTAACGAACCGTGAACGGCGCCGAAGTCTTGAGCCCGTTCTGTTCCAATCTCAGGATATAGACCCCTTGTCCCAAGGTGCCGAGGTTGAGCACCTGTTTCTGGTTCCCGGCGGCCAAGTTTTTCGTGATTCCCTGCAGCATTGACCTGCCCGAACAGTCGAACACCTCCAGCCTTGTCCGGCCCGGCTTTGCAAGCGAGAAAGTGACGTTCAGGTTGTTTCCGGCCAAAACCGGACGGATATTAAATCCCTGGTCGGGCCTGGTCTGGGCTTTCGGGCACGCCACTGTGCTTGCGTTCTTGAGTGTAAACCTCATCCAGTCGTAATTCCAGCTTCCCACGTGAAAGTTGAGCTGGATCACCTGCAGCCCGGTGTCAAGGTCAACCGAGTCAACGTGCATGTTGACGGTCCAGGCATGCCAAACCTCCGGACAGCCTTGCGGCGTGATGCAGGCGGGAAGGTTATTTATGGAATCCACTCTTACCGACGCGCCGTCGTAGAACGTGAGTGTCTGAAGGTTTGGGGGCGCATTGGCCGTGGCCTGCTTGAAATCGATATAGTAGGTGCCGGCCGTATTGACATTGACCGTGAACTTGAGCCAATCTCCGATGATGGGCGGATTGACTGCCGGGTTGTCTTGGTCGATCCACGAAAGATGCCACGTGGTGACCGCAGCATTGACTGATGAATCGAAATGGTCGTTAGTACCGTAGCCAACCACGTCCCAGTCGTTGCCGGAATACGACTGCATGTCGACATTGATATCGGCCTGGATCTGCTGCCCGCTGGCATTGAGACGCATGGTGCCTCCGGTATTGCCGGGAGATACGTCGTGATACGCAACGCCTTCTCCGCCGTTGTCGAAGAAAACGCCCTTCACGACGCCAGGGATTCCCTGCGGATGACCCTTGAGCGTATCGAACGAAAACGGCGTGCCGGTATAACCCGGCGGGATCGCGGCTGACAGGTACGAAACACTTAACACGCAGACGGTTGCCGCGAGGGCAACTTTAAGGCGCAGACGCATACTACTGACTCCTTTTAATGTATGAGTGATTCTCTCCCCGTTATAATCTGATTATAGAAACAAGATGACATCATAAAATAAACTAATCAGGATGCCGTCAGGGAATAATATAACGCGATAAATCCCGTTTGGCCTGAAAAGGTGACTGGACCTCATGAAAAAAGGGGAGTCATCGGCCTGTGAACTCCCCTTTTCATACAAATACTTAAAAAAATTAACGAGCAACCGGTATTGACTTTACTTCCCGCAAACCGTTCTGCTCAACGCGGACGAAATACAATCCACGGAGCAGGCCCCCGAGGCCCATGTCCTGCTTTTGGCGCCCGGCGTTCAGGGTCTTAACGATGGCGGGAGCCGCCGCCCTGCCGGCACAGTCAAACAACGACACCGCAACAAGGCCCGTCTGGTCGAGCGAGAAGGAAACGGAAAGTTTGTCACCCTTGACAATAGGCACAATCCCAAACCCTTTTTGCGCCAGAGCCTGATTTTTTTCCGGCTGCACCGGCGTGTTGTCCAGCATAAACTCCATGCCGTGGAAGTTTAGGCCTTCGTGGAAAAATGAGACCTTTATGAGAAAGAGGCCGGTATCAAGCGTGAGCCTGGTTTTCGTCGTGTCCCATCTCCAGTCGTGGTTAATTTCAACATCGCCCGGGGGCCTGATGCATATCGGCAATCCGCCCACTGAATCAGTCGGGAGGTCGCCGACATTGAAAAGGATAAGGTTGCTGGTATCGACAACGGAGTGATGCAATATCATCTTATATTTGCCGGCAGTGTTCACATGCACCGTATACTTAAGCCATTCGCCGCTCTGCACCCACCCGATATGACAATTGGCGTGAGGAGGATAGGCGGCGGAGTCAACGATGCCGCCAACGGTTCCCGCGACAAAATCGTTCCATGTTCCAAAGTATTGCAAAGACACTTTCTTGCCTGGATCGCCATCGCGCCAGTGACAATCGCCCATATTGCTCCACGTGTATTGAAAGGTCACCGCTGAGTCGCCCTTGTCAAAATACGCGGCGGTCACGAAACCGGGGATTTGCATCGGAACGCCTTTGAGCGAGTCGAAAACCACGCCCGCGTACCCCTGAGGAATCGCGGCAAAAAGGCATGAAGCGAACAGCAGCCACACCGTACCCCCCAAAGCAACTTTACGGTGCAAACGCATAAAACATACCCCTTCCTTTAAAGGTGGAAATATTTTCTTTTTATCAATAAATACCATTATTTCGTGATGGTAAGCGGCCGCACCTCACGCAATCCGTTTTGCTCCACCGAAACAAAATAAACGCCCTGTTTCAGGTTCCCCACATTCACCGTGCGCGCCCGCAGGCCCGCTTTCCCGCTTTCAAACGAAGACCATGCGGTTTTTCCCGCGCAATCGGTCAGGAATATCCTTACCCCGCCCGGCTGGCTCACGACGTACGAAAGCGCAAGCTCCCCGGCGGAAAGGCAGGTCTTGAGTCCGAAACCGTTTTCGGGACGCCGGTTCACTGCCGGTTGAAGCGTTCCGGTCGCGCTCTTGAGATCAAAACTTATCCAATCCAGGTTCCAGCTGCCCAGCAAGAAAGTAATTTGAAACACCTGGAGCCCGGTGTCGAGCATCACCGAATCAACATTTTTGTTCATTGTCCAGGAATGCCAAACCTCCGGGCATCCTTGAGGAACCGTGCATATCGGAAGATTCCAGATCGAATCGATCTTTACGCTTGTACCGTTATAGTAGGTCAGTACTTCACAATTCGGACTGTATGCAGTCGCCTGGTGAAAGCTGACGTAATACATGCCCGCGGTATTGACATGGACGGTGTATTTCTGCCATTGCCCATTTGAGTCAATCCATGCAAGGTGCCAATAGCCGACTTCGTGCAGGTCGGTGAGCATGTCATAGTCATTACCGCTGTATTGCTGCATACATAAAGGCACATCCGCTTGGATCGATTGTCCGTTCGCGTATTTCCGCATCGTACTGCCCGCGTCACCGCAGCCGCCAAGATAATGGAATGCAACGCCCTCTCCGCCCGAATCGAAGAAAACGCACACCACTTGTCCGGGAATCTGCTGCGGTTTGCCCAGGAGCGTGTCGCAGCAAAACGGCTTTCCGGTATAATCCGGCGGGATCGCGGCGGACAAGAATGAAACACTTGAAATGCAGACGGCGGCCGCTAAAGCAATTTTAAGGTGCAGACGCATGTAAAAACTCCTTGCTGCCAATGGTGGACTCTTCCCTTATTTTCCAAAACTGTCCAGTTCAACGGTTGATAATAATAGATTTTACCGCGCTCAAACCGTTCTGCTCCACCGAAATAAAATAAACGCCTTGTCTTAGCTTCCCCACGTTCACCGCACGCGTCTGCAAGCCCGCTTTCGCGCTTTCAAACGAAGACCATGCGGTTTTGCCCGCGCAATCGGTCAGGAATATCCTCACGCCGCCCGGCTGGCTGACGGCATACGAAAGCGTAAGGACTCCTACGGAAAAACCGGTCTTGAGTCCGAAATCGTTTTCGGGACGACGGTTCACTGCAGGTTCAAGCGTTCCGGTCGCGCTCTTGAGATCAAACTGCATCCAGTCGAAATTCCAGCTTCCCACCTTGAATGTCATCTGGATCACCTGAAGCCCGGTATCGAGCGCCACGGAATCAACTTTCGGCGTGTAGCTCCACGAATGCCAGACTTCCGGACATCCGGAGGGCAGCGGCGTGTCGACGGCCATATTGACAATGGAATCGATTTTCACATTAGTGCCGTTGTAATACGTGAGAGTCTGGAGATTCGGAAGATATGCGTTCGCCTCATGGAAACCGACATAATATGTGCCCGCAGTGTTGACATGGACGGAGAATTTCACCCATTCCCCGGGATCGGTGGTACTTGCCGCATCGATCCATGCCAGATGCCAGTAGCCTGTTGCATGCTGACCGGGGTTTGTCCCGAAGACGTAGTCAAAGGCGGTTTCATACGGCTGCATGCACGCCTTATCGGCGGCAATCGTCTGGCCGGCCGCATTCTGCCTCATGGTTGAGCCGTTGCCGCAGCCGCCGGGATAGTGGAATGCAACGCCCTCCCCGCCGGAGTCGTAAAGCACGGCCACAATTTGTCCGGGAATCTGTTGGTAGTGGCCTTTAAGGGTATCGCAGCAGAACGGCTTGCCCGTATATCCGGGCGGAATCGCGGCGCTCGCAAGAGTGGTAAACAGCAAAAAAGAAATTGTACTTGCGGCGATTTTTATTGAAAGACGCATATAAAACTCCCTTTCTAAAAAAATAGGAAAGAATTAATGGATAATCATTGCCGATTTCACTTCTTTGAAGACGGTCCGCTCACATTGACAAAACATAATTCCTCCGCCCAAAACACACCGGAAATCCCATGATTTCATAGGTCTTGAAAACAGCCTATTTGCTGATTGTCTGGAACCTCGTTACGCTGGTGGCGGAGTTATGGTTGACATGGAGGAAATAAACTCCCTGTTTCAGGCCGGCCTTGGCTAGGGTCACGGTGTGATCGCCCGCTGCAAGGTTTTTATTCAATACGGTTGCGATCTCCCTGCCTAGACAGTCGTAAACCGAAACTTTTGTCATGCCGGCGTCCTTCAGGACCAACCTGACAATGTTCTGGCTAATGGAGACCGCATGCGATTCGGTTTTGGCCGGTTTCAGGGCAGGCTGCATGACGTCCGTGGTGAATTTTCCCGAGTCTGTGGCAAAGAACAGGAAGTCCTGGTTGAGATGGTTTGAACCGTTCTGGAAATACAGGACTTGCACACCGGTATCGAGTTGCACGGAAGCAAAGTCACTGTACAGTCTCCAGGCGTGATAGCTGGCTTCCTGCTGAAATGTTATTAACGGCGTTTTAACGGTGTCTTTTCCGTTCAGGAAAAGGACCGTGTAATGGGCAGGTTCTTCCATGGCCGACCATATGGAACTGATCCAGTATTTTCCGGCCGTGGAGACATGCACGGTCCATTTGGTGAAACTATTACCGTGGCTGGCGCCTATATAGCAATCTTGCACGCTGGTATCAACCGGGTCCGGATAACGCACGCCGTTCGGCCACACAACGCCGGCTGCGTAAAAAGTGTCACGGTCTGATGTGTTATCATTGGTACAGAAAGATGCAGGCCCCGTTGTTAGCCCGACTTTATTGCGGTTCACCGCCCCGTCCCAGGCATCATCCGCATACCATGACACATTTTCCGCGCCGCAATCAAAATCGTTGAAGTTGATTCTTCCCATGAGTTCCCTGGGAGCACTGCCGGGCGGAAACGGTGTGCCTGCATACCCGGCTGGAATTTCAGCAATGGATAATGATGCGAGCAATGAAATGACGGAAAATGAAACGAAGAATAATCTTGAAGCTTTCATCAAATCCCCCCTCTACGAAAAAATTAACCGATTAAGCCTCCTTTTTCGTCCCGTAGGTTAATATAATAAGAAAAAATTCCTGCAGGAATTTTTTTATGCAAAAAAACTCCGCAAATTATGTAAGGCATCCCTGGATCTTGGCTCATGCAATGCGTGAACACGGAGACCATCAGGCTTGCGGCGCGATACGAATTACCGTTCGACAACCACGCGCCTCATGCCTCCGTCAAGGTCCACGATATAATAAATGCCCGGAGCAAGGTTTCGCGCTGCCTTGACATTCGGCACAACGCGTCCTCTGATGTCAACCACGGAGCCGCTTCCCTTGAAAAGATCGCCGCGAGCCCCTCCGCGAATGCCGGGCAACTGCATAACGCCGGCCCTGTAACTCGTGTCGATCCAAACCGCCGAAAAGGCCAGGAGCGTTGCCCTGCCCACCGGCTGCATGGGGGTGAGAATCCTTGTCCAAGTATTGGTGGGCCATTGAACGAGGAATATGCAGCCCGAGTCCGAACCGATTTTATGGCCCCAGGCGTCGCAGGAGATATAGTTGCTATCGTTTGTAAAACACCATCCTCTGACATCGGAACCCTGATTATTGGTGTCCAACCCGTGACCGGCGGTATCATTGGGGTTAAGCAATAAAAAGTTGGCCGGGGCCCAGTTTATGCTGATGGCCATTGTCTTGACGAGAAAGTTTGGCCAACTCACCGGCGTCGCATTTTCCTCCTGGAACGGAAGCAGCACGCATGATTTATGCCGTGTAAGGCAGCCTTCATCCAGCATGCAATGACACCACAGGTCAAACCCGGGATTATAAACGCAGATATGGCCTTCATGCGACATCGTGCACTTGCAGCCAAGTTGCGGATATTCGGTTGGCTTATAAAAGTCGGCGCTGGTGGCCGTGCCGGTGCCGTTATCGGGAATGGTAATCATTTTCGGACCCAAATGCGCATCGTCAAATCTCATAAAAATATGATTGTAGGAAACGCCCATAGTGAACTCTCCAGACCCCCCGGTCAAATTGGCGATTACATGGTCCGCGCCGAACGCGGGTGCGGCGGCTCCGAACGTGACGGGGATCGCATGTAGTGTCGCATCGCCGGGCGTCCTGTAGACAACTTCCAGCTTGCCGCTGGGGGCATGCCACCAGAAGGTGCAACAGCCCTCGCTGTTGGAGGCGGTCACCGGCACTGCGGTCTTGAACTGCCCGTCGATGCGGATGATCTTTGGCCCTCCTGCGTTGTAAAGGACCCATTGTCCGTCTTCGGTTATTTGGGTGCTGTTGCACATTCCATCCTTATCGGAGTTTGGAATGAGCGTCGGAGTGTTCTGGCCCAATGGAGCAGTGTAAAGACCATTCGCATACAGCAGGCCACTGACCACCGTTCCTTTTGGAACAACGGCTCCGGAATCAACATATTGTTTGACGGCGACTTTGTGGACAAATGCGGGACATTGCGCTGAAGCCAAGCCGACGCCAAGAAGAAATACCACTAGTAACACATGCACGCAAAAACGCTTCAAATTGGATCCCCCCTCTGTTAACCAAATGTAATTGTAAGCCGATCGCGTCAGCTCTCTGCGTTGTAAATAAAATAATGTTGATCAGATCTCAAGATGAGCATTTTCTTTTAACAGATAAGCCCTGGAATTTGCTTCCAGGGCTTATCCGAAGGTTGGCGGAACCGTAGATTATTGGGTAACCAGGAACCTGGTAATGACGCCTGTATTGCCGTGCTCCATGCGAATGAAGTACACGCCCTTTCTCAGACCGATTTCGCTCAGCGCCAGTGAATGTTTCCCGGCCGCGAGGTTCCGGTCCAAAACCATCGCGATCTCTTTTCCAAGGCAGTCAAAGACCGAAACTTTTGTTTTGCCCGCGTCAGGAAGCGAGAAACGCACCGCGCCTCGATCCACGGTAACGCCAAAAGACTGGGAAGCGGCAGGGTTGACAGAGGCTTGATGAATCTCTGTCGTAAACTGTCCAGAGTCCGCGGCGAAATAAAGGAAGTCTTGGTTGAGATGGTATGAACCGTTCTGGAATTGCATCACCTGCACGCCGGAATCAAGCTGGATGGAGGTAAAATCGGGGTACGCTCTCCATGCGTGATAGCTGCCTGATCCGTTGATGGTTACGGTCGGCGTGTTTACCGTCGCGGACCCATTAAGAAAATTAAT